>NZ_JBEXUS010000001.1:0-244533 GCF_040614455.1 Nocardia sp. NPDC005978 | reverse complement strand
CCCTTATCGCGCTATGAGCCCACCGCGCAACACCTTCGGTAACGGTTAGGGGGTGGAAGGGGGTGCCCACCCCACCCCTGGGGTACCTATTTCGGCGGCGCTGATCATCGCAGGATCGTTATGAGACGAAACGGCGAAAGGATCGCGGAGTTGATTACCGACGGCAAGGCAGTGGCAGCGCAGGACCGTAGCGAGGGGCGCGGTGCGGCGGTGCAGGCAACGGCCTCGCGCAGCAGGCATTCAGCGGGGCGGGGCACCACCACCAAGAACAACAGTGCGGCCACCTCGGAATCGCGGCGCGCGGCAGCGGAATTGGAGAAGCTGATCGGTCCCGCCGCGAGCGGTGACAAGCACGCGATCTCCGACATTCTGAAGATCGTGTACCCGCTGGTGCGGCGCTACTGCGCGGCCCGCATGGGCAATGGCGGTCACCTGCACGTGACGGCCGACGATGTGGCACAGGAGATCTGCATGGCGACGGTGCAGGCCATCCCGCGCTACCGGGACCAGGGCAAGTCGTTCCTGGCCTTCGTGTACGGGATCTCGGCCAACAAGGTCGCCGACGCGTTCCGCCGGGCGCAGCTGCACCCGGCCTACCCGGTGGCGGAGTTCCCGGACGAGGCGGGCCACGAGGCCGGCCCGGAGGAGCGGGCGCTGCAGTCCGAAACCCGTGCCGCCACGCGCGAACTCATGAAGGTGCTGGCGCCGACCCACCGCGAGGTGCTGGTCATGCGGATCGTGCTGGGCTGGACCGCGGCCGAGACCGCCGAGGCCATCGGCACCAGCCCGGGCGTGGTCCGGGTCATGCAGCACCGCGCGCTGAACAAGCTGCGCGCCGAGCTGAAGGTCGCCTCGTGATGCGGCCGCGTTCGGCGCTGGCAGATCGATACGTGTCCGCGCTCGCACCGGAACCGGTGTGGGCGCTGGCGCCGGAGCGGGGGAGCGCGGACGCGCTCGCCCCGGCGATCTCAGGCGGTGACGCCGAGGTTGTTGTCGAAACCGTTGACGCCGAGGGCTTTGCGTAGCTCGTCCTCGGCTTCCACGGAGGTGACGAACAGCAGTTCGTCCTCTCCCTCGAGCGAGTCGTCGGCCTGCGGGACGATGACCCGGCCGCCACGCAGAATGGTGACCAGCGCGGCATCGCGCGGCAGCTTCAGCATGCGAACGGCCTTGCCCGCCAAGGGCGTATCGGTGGGCAGTGTGATTTCCACCAGATTGGCCTGACCCTGGCGCAGGGTCATGAGCCGCACCAGATCACCGACCGACACCGCCTCCTCGACCAGCGAGGCGAGCAGGCGCGGAGTGGATACGGCCACGTCCACGCCCCACGAGGTGTCGAAGAGCCATTCGTTGCGGGGATCGTTGACCCGCGCCACCACCCGGCCCACGCCGAACTCGGTCTTGGCCAGCAGGCTGAAGACCAGATTCACCTTGTCGTCGCCGGTGGCAGCGATGACCACGTCGTAGGTTTCCAGGCCCGCCTCTTCGAGCGTCTCCAGCTCACAGGCGTCGGCGTGCGTCCAGACCGCGGCGGGCGCGCTGGTGGGATCGATGTGATCGAGGCGGCGTTCCAGCAGCATGACCTGGTGACCGCCACGCAGTAGTTCCTGGGCGATGGATCGGCCGACGGCGCCGGCGCCCGCAATGGCTACCTTCATTGCTCAGTCCTCGCTCGCGGGGGGATTTCCGGCCAGGGCCACGGCCTCGCCGACGGTCCCGGAGGTGGCGGCGATGTAGACGGTGTCATCGGCCTGCAGCATGGTCTTGGCGTTGGGGAGCACGCCCTGTCCGAAGCGGATCAAAAACGCCACGCGCGCGCCGATGGTGTTCTCCAGCGAGTGCACCGTGCGCCCGTACCACTCCTCGTGCAGCGTGAGTTCGGTGACCGCGACGGTGCCGGTGGGGTCGCGCCAGGTGGTGGTGGACTGATCGGCGACCAGATTGCGCAGGAACCGGTCGGTGGTCCACGGCACGGTGGCGATGGTCGGAATGCCCAGGCGCTCGTAGACGGCGGCGCGCTTGGCGTCGTAGATGCGGGCCACGACGCGTTCGACGCCGAAGGTCTCGCGGGCCACGCGGGCGGAGATGATGTTGGAGTTGTCGCCGGAGGACACCGCGGCGAAGGCGCCGGCACGTTCGATTCCGGCGCGGGTCAGCACATCCCGATCGAATCCGACGCCGGTGATGCACAGTCCGGGGAAATCGCGGCCCAGGCGCAGGAAGGCACTGGAGTTCTGATCGATCACCGCGACCTCGTGGCCGATGCGGACCAGGGCGCGTGCGAGCGAGGAACCCACCCGTCCACACCCCATGATCACTACGTACACCGTGCTGTCCCCATTTCCGAAAACCGTGGTGTGCGGTCTGGTTGCTTGTCCGGTTCGCAACCGTACCGCTCTAGTTTTTCCCGAGGCTTTTTCCCCCTCCGGTTGGTATTCAAACCGGAGCCGGGAAAAGCTCACAGCGTCTGCCCCCGCTGTCGCACCCGCATCGGCGCTTTTCTCCGGTAGCAAGCGTACGGCCACGAGATGAACCCGTCGCGCCGTGGACGCGACCGCGCTCGCGCTCCCCTATGCTCGCAAAAGTGTCGAAGTTGACGACGGCCGCCAAACGCATGCTGGTTGGCCGCCCCTTCCGTAGTGATTCGCTGGGTCACACCCTGCTACCCAAGCGAATCGCGCTGCCCGTGTTCGCCTCCGACGCGCTGTCTTCGGTGGCCTACGCGCCGGAGGAGATCTTCCTGGTGCTGTCGGTGGCCGGGTTGTCCGCGTACGTGTACGCGCCGTGGGTGGGCCTGGCGGTGGTGCTGGTCATGGCCGTCGTGGTCGCCAGCTATCGGCAGAATGTGCACGCCTATCCCTCGGGCGGCGGCGATTACGAGGTGGCGACCAAGAATCTCGGTCCCACGGCGGGTTTGACGGTCGGCAGCGCGTTGCTGGTCGATTACGTGCTCACGGTCGCGGTGTCGATTTCCTCGGCGGCGTCCAATATCGGTTCGGCCGTGCCGTTCGTCTCCACGCACAAGGTGTTGTTCGCGGTCGCGGCGATTGTGATTCTGACCGCCCTGAATCTGCGCGGTGTCCGGGAATCGGGCACCGCTTTCGCGATTCCCACCTATGCCTTCATGATCGGCATGTTCATCATGCTCATCTGGGGTTTCACCCGGATCGGCCTGGGGCAGGAGGTGCACGCGGAGTCCTACGGATTCGAGCTGAAGGCCGAGAACGACCATTTGTTCGGCATCGCGCTGGTGTTCTTGATCGCGCGCGCGTTCTCCTCGGGCTGTGCGGCGCTGACGGGTGTGGAGGCCATCAGCAACGGCGTGCCCGCGTTCCGCAAGCCCAAGTCCCGCAATGCGGCGACCACCCTGTTGTTGCTGGGCACGATCTCCATCACGCTGCTGATGGCCATGATCGTGCTGGCCCAGGAGGTCGGCATCGTCTACGCGCACGACACCAGCCAGCTGGGCGGCGCGCCCGAGGGCTACGAGCAGAAGACGTTGGTCGCGCAGCTGGCCGGTGCGGTGTTCAGCGGCTTCCCGGCCGGGTTCTACTTCATGACCATCGTCACCGCGCTCATCCTCGTCCTCGCGGCGAACACCGCGTTCAACGGTTTCCCGGTGCTCGGCTCGATCCTCGCGCAGGACCGCTTCCTGCCCCGCCAGCTGCACACCCGCGGCGATCGCCTGGCCTTCAGCAACGGCATCATCTTCCTGGCCGGTGCGGCCGTGGCGTTCGTGGTGCTGTTCGGGGCCGAGGTCACCAAGCTCATTCAGCTCTACATCGTCGGCGTCTTCGTCTCGTTCGTGCTGAGCCAGACCGGCATGCTGCGGCACTGGACGCGGCTGCTGCGGACCGAGACCGATCCCGGGCAGCGGGCGCGCATGAAGCGCTCGCGGGTGATCAACGCCATCGGCCTGACCATGACCGCGACCGTGCTGGTGATCGTGCTGATCACCAAGTTCCTGGCGGGCGCGTGGATCGCCATCGTCACCATGGCGGCGATCTTCGGCATCATGAAACTCATTCGCCGGCACTACGACACGGTGTCGCGCGAGCTCGAGGCGTCGGAGTCCGAATGGGACGGGGTGCTGCCGAGCCGGACGCATTCCATCGTGCTGGTGTCCAAGCTGCACATGCCCACCCGGCGGGCGCTGGCCTATGCCCGCGCCGGACGGCCCGACACGCTCGAGGCCATCACCGTCAACGTCGATGAGCCGGACACCCGGACGCTGGTGCGGGACTGGGAGCGCAGCGACATCTCGGTGCCGCTCAAGGTGATCGAGTCTCCCTATCGCGAAATCACCAAGCCGGTGGTCGATTACGTCAAGCGGGTGCGCAAGGACGCGCCGCGTGATGTGGTGACCGTGTTCATCCCCGAATACGTGGTCGGTCGCTGGTGGGAGCAGCTGTTGCACAATCAGAGCGCGTTGCGGCTCAAGGGCCGCCTGTTGTTCGAGCCCGGCGTGATGGTGACCAGCGTGCCGTGGCAGCTCAGTTCCTCGGCCAACGCGCTGCGCCCGACCCGGCAGATCAGCGCGCCCGGTTCGGTGCGGCGTGGATTCGGAGATGATGCGTGAGTTCGGGAATGGATTGGCGCGGAACGACCGTCGAGGTTCGCCTCGGTGCGCCCGGGCACGGCGGGTTCTGTGTGGCCCGGCACGAGGGCCGGGTGCTGTTCGTTAGGCACGGGCTGCCCGGTGAGCTGGTGCGCGCGATCGTCACCGAGGATCGCGGCGGCTCGTTCTGCCGCGCCGACGCGATCGAGATCCTGGAAGCCTCGGCCGACCGCGTGGACCCCGCCTGCCCGGTGTCGGGTCCCGGCGGTGCGGGCTGCTGCGATTTCACCCACGCCACCCCCGCCGCCCAGCGCGGTCTCAAGCACAGCGTGGTCGCCGAACAACTGCTGCGCCTGGCCGACTGGGAGCCCGAGTTCGAGGTGGAGGTGATCCCCGCACCGATGAGCGGGGTATCGGCGCCGCTGAAAGCCGGTGCGTACGGCTCGGTTTCCGGCGTTCCGGCAGTCGCCGATGCCTCGTCCCCGTCGATGAGCGGGACAACTCGGGACGCGGCGGCGGATCGGGCGGATTCCGGGCCGTCGGTGAGTGGCGCGCCCGCCGGTGTCGCGCCCGCTGCGGCCGGTGGCTGGCGCTCGCGGGTGCGCCTGGTCGTGGACGCGCAGGGCCGCGCGGGTGTGCACCGGTATCGCAGCACCGATGTGATCCCCGACCTGCGCTGCCCCCAGCCCATGGCTGGGGCGATGGAGGGCATTGCCGAGCGCACGTGGAAGCCCGGCGCGGACCTCGTGATCGCCGTGGACGGTGACGGCATGCGGCATCTGCTCGAGTTGTCCCCGGTGGTGCAATCGGGCCGGAGCAAGCGCGGCGGCAACGGTTTCCGGCGCGGGAGCGACCGCAACAGCACCGTCGCCCGCCGGGCCGCCGCGCACAGCCCGCGCGTGGAGAAGGTGTTCGACGGCACCGGTCGTGCCGTGCAGTACGTCGGGGGCCGTCGCTGGGAACTCTCGGCCACCGGCTTCTGGCAGCCGCACGCCGGTGCCGCGCAATGCTATTCGGACGTGGTGGCGGAGTGGTCAGACGCTGCCCCCGGCGCATTGACCTGGGATCTGTACTGCGGCGTGGGCGTTTTCGCGGCCCGGCTGGCCGGCCAGGTCGGTCCCGCGGGCGGCGTGCACGGCGTGGAATTCGCCCGCACCGCCGTCACGGAGGGCAAATCCGCCCTGCGCGACCTGCCCTGGGTGGATCTGCGCGCCGAACGCGTGGAGCAGTGGATAGTCGAGCAGCCGCCGACCGCGCCCGATGTGGTCGTCCTGGACCCGCCCCGCGCGGGCGCGGGCAAAGAGGTGATCAGCGCCCTCACCGAGCGCACTCCCCGCCGCATCATCCACATCGGTTGCGACCCCGCCTCGTTCGCCCGCGACCTGGGCCTGTACCGCAACGCCGGCTACGAGCCCGCCGCCCTGCGCGTCTTCGACGCTTTCCCCGGCACCCACCACGTGGAGTGCATCGCCCTGCTGGAACGCTGAGTGCGGGTCCGCCGCGCGACGGTCGGCGGTGATGGCGGCGAATGGCGTGCGTTCGTTGCCGCCGGTGGCAACGGGGTACGGCGTGCGCGCCCGTCCTGTTCGTTCCCCGCGGCGGGCTCGAGCCGGATGTATCAGCCGAGCTGCCAGGTCACCCGGACCTCGGCCGACAGTTCGCTCTCGCCGAGCTCGACGGGGATCGCGGCGGAGTCCAACGGGGCGGACTTCGCGGCGAAGGCGATGCGCGGGGCGGGAAGTGATGCGCCCGAGGTGTTCTCGGTGATCTCGAGCACCGGGCCGAGCGTGCGCCCGGCCCGCGCCGCGTACTGTTCGGCCTTGGCGCGGGCGTGATCCCAGGCCGCGTCGCGGGCCCGGGTCAGCAGGCTCTCCTCGTCGGCGACGCCGAGCGTGAGCCCGCCCAGTCGCACCTCGTCCCCGCCCGCGTCGACGGCGTGCGCGATGATCGCCGCGGGCCCGGGTTGCGCGGGCTTCTCCTCCGCCTCGATGTCGCGCAGCACGACGGTGAGCGAGGTGCTCGCGACGTATCCCACGACCTGCTCGCGATTGGCCTCGGTCCACACGGTCTCGGTGCGAACCGACAAACCGCTGGTCGAGACGTCGCGAGCGGGCACCCCGTCCCCGCGCAGCGACAGAATCAGCGCGTCGGCGCGCGCCCCGGCGCCGGCGTAGGCGGCGGCCACGGTGTCGGCCTTCTTCTCCACGGAGATGCTCACCCGCATGAGATCCGGTGTGGCGCTCGCGCTTCCGGCGCCGAACGTGGTGATGGTGCCGGTCTCGCTCACACTGCTGGTCACTACGTCCTCCTAGATCGGTTCCGGGGGCATCCCGATGCTACCGACGCCCGCCCATCCACCCCGCCCGCCGCGCGTCACGAGGCCCGATCCGCTCCGGCTTCCCGGCCCCGCGGCTCACCCCCCCCGGGACCGGCCCCGCCGAACCCCGGCGACTGGCACCACCGAGTGAACGAGCGTACTCTCCATCTATCGCGGTAGGTGCGTTTACAGTGGATACAAAGGGGTTCCAGGGTATGAGATCTCACGATTTCGGTGAACAAGCGTACGTTGAATCGGCGGTTCGGGGGGCGATCCGATGAGCGCCTTCGGCGAACTCGTCCAGGAACTCGCGCAGGCGGGCCGCCGCAGCGGCCGCCGTCTGTCCCGCGTCCGCGTCGACGCCACCCAGCGCACCGTCCTGGAGGTCCAGGACCTGCTCTCGGAGAGCCGCGACATCCTCTTCGGCGCGCTCCGCGCCAAGACCGACGACCTGCGCGCCAAGACCGACGACATCCGGATCAAGACCGAAGACCTGGCGTCCCGCAAGAAGCGCTACTGATCGCTGCCGGGCCGCCACGCAGCCGTGGCGGGAGCGGCGGCCCGGCCCGAGCATATCGGCGAGTTCCCGGCCGTCACCAGGCTGTTCGTCTGGTACGGGCGAAATTGGCGGGTCGGGTCAGCCGCCACCCTCGCGGCGGTCCCGGCACTCGGATATCGGCGGGTGAGCCCCCGGCTGCGGACCATCCGCCGCGACCGGTCGCCGGTTCCCGCGCCACGCCATCGAGCAGGGGCCGCGGGGCGCGACGGTCAGGCCCCGCCGTGCGCCGCCAGTGCCCGCACCGCCGCGTCCGTCTGCGAATACGCGGCCGTCGCAAGGCGCTCCAGCAGAGCCAGTTTCACCTCGGGGGCCTGGCTGGTGAGCCGATCGAACTTCTCCGGGGACAGCACGGCCAGGCGGACGGTGGTCTCGGCGTAGATGTCGTTGCTGAAATGCACGCCGGTGAGCAGGGAGATCTCCCCGAAGGACATGCCGGGGGAGAGCGTGATCAGGCGGTGCCGGCGACCGGCGTTGTCCTCGAAGGTGATTCGGACCCGCCCGTCCAGAATGAGAAACAGCCCCGCGCGCGGACTGTCGCGGGCGATCACCAGTTCGCCGCGCGCGATCGTGCGGATCTCGAATTCCCGTGCCAGCCGCACGCATTCGTCGTCCGGCAGTTCGGCCATCGCCGGATGCTCCTCGACCCGCAGCGCGGCGGGCGCGGTGTATCCGGGCGGCCGGTGCCTGTCGAGCACGAGCTGCTCGCACCATTCGGTGGCGCTGTCCCGGTCCACGAACACCCGTCCCACCGGATCGGCCGGATCCAGGCTCGACGACATGTGCCCGAGCTTGGCGTCCGGATCCACCAGTGCCACACGGCATCCCGCCGCCGCCAGTTCGGCCTGTACGTCGGCGAGCATGCGCGCGGCGATATCGCTGACGTCGCCGACCTCGCGCAGGTCCAGCACCAGCGCCTCCAGGTCTCCGGGCAGCTGTTCCACCGCGCGCACGGTGGACTCCGCGCCCGCGAACAGCAGGTCGCCGGCCAGTTCGACGATGCGCACCCGGTCGCCGTGGGCGCGCAGCAGCTCGAGCTCCTCGGGATCGCGCCGCAGCCGCGAGGGCGCTTCGGCCACCGAGTACGAGGCGCGAATCGCGGTGTGCGCGCCGCGGGTGACGTGCAGGAAGTGCAGGCCGAGCCGATGCGACAGTTCGCGGCACGCCATGACCCCGCGCACGCTGCTGCCGTGCTCGTCCAGTCGCGGCGAGTACACCGCGATGCCGAGCTGTCCGGGCAGCACGGCCAGAATCCCGCCGCCCACGCCGCTTTTCGCGGGCAGCCCGACCGTGGTGACCCAGTCGCCGGCGGCGTCGTACATGCCGCAGGTGGTCATGACGCTGAGAACTTGCTCGACGAGCGGGGCGACCAGGGCGCGTTCGTGGGTGAGTGGATGCACGCCGTTGTTGGCCAGTGTCGCCGCCATGAGGGCCAGATCACGGCAGGTGACGTCAAGTGAACACTGCCGGAAGTATCGATCGACCGCTTCGTCCGGATCGCCGTCCACGATCCCGACCCCGCGCAGCAGATATCCGATGGCCCGATTGCGAAATCCGGTACGCGCTTCCGAGGCGTACACGGCCTCGTTGAGTTTCAGTTCCCGCCCCGCGAATCGCCCGTAGCTACGTTGTATCCGAGCGAACCGGTCGGCCGGGTCACGACCCTCCACGAGCGAGGCCGCGGTGATCGCGCCGGCGTTGATCATCGGGTTGCGCGGGCGCTGTGTCCTGGGGTCCAGACTGATTTCGTTGAACGGTTCTCCGGTGGGCTCCACGTCGATACGCTGCGCGACCGCCGCCGGTCCGCGGTCCGCCAGGGCCAGCGCGTAGGTGAAGGGTTTGGAGATCGATTGAATGGTGAACGGGGTGTGCACATCCCCGCTCCCGTACACCTGACCGTCCGCGGTTGCCAGGCAGATGCCGAACGAATCGGGTTGCACCGCCGCGAGTTCCGGGATGTAGTCGGCGAGTTCACCGGAGGTGTCGGTCCGGCAGAGTTGATATACCTCGTCGATGAGCCGGGCCACCACGCCGGGGGCGGCCGAAATCGGATTTGCTGCGGTCGAATCGGAGTGGACCACGCGGCCACTGTATCCGGGTAATGTGTGTGGAGCCTCACATCTGAAGTGGATGTCGCAGGTGGCGTTCAGTTCCTGACTTAGCGGGCCGGTCGCGGCTCCGTAGACTGTTGCAAACACAGGAGACATCCGGAGGGAGCAATAGCCGTGGGAGTGCTTTCCCGGGTCGACATGCCCGAGGACCTGCGCCGGCTGTCGGTATCAGAGCTGCGTGAGTTGGCCGAGGAGATTCGTGAGTTCCTGGTGCGGAAGGTCGCCGTCACCGGCGGGCACCTGGGTCCGAACCTCGGCGTCGTAGAGCTGACCATCGCGCTGCACCGGATCTTCGACTCGCCTGCCGACCCGATCATCTTCGACACCGGTCATCAGTCGTACGTCCACAAGATCCTGACCGGTCGCAAGGACGGGTTCGACACCCTGCGCAAGGAGGGCGGCCTGTCGGGCTACCCGTGCCGGGCCGAGAGCGCGCACGACTGGGTGGAGTCCTCGCACGCCTCGGCCTCGCTGTCCTACGCGGACGGTCTGGCCAAGGCGTTCGCGCTGACCCGGCAGAAGCGCAGCGTGGTGGCGGTCGTCGGCGACGGCGCGCTCACCGGCGGCATGTGCTGGGAGGCGCTGAACAACATCGCCGCCGGGCAGGACCGCTCGGTGGTGATCGTGGTCAACGACAACGGCCGCTCCTACGCCCCGACCATCGGCGGCCTGGCCGACCGGCTCAGCGCGCTGCGCATGCAGCCCGCCTACGAGCAGGCCCTGGACGCGACCAAGCGCATCGTGCAGTCGATCCCGGGTGTGGGGGAGTCGGCCTATTCGATGCTGCACGCGCTCAAGACCGGCATCAAGGACGCGGTCGCCCCGCAGGAGCTGTTCGGCGACATCGGGCTGAAGTACGTGGGCCCGGTGGACGGGCACGACACGGTCGCGCTGGAGGCGGCGCTGCGGCGTGCCAAGGATTTCGGCGGTCCGGTGGTCGTGCACGTGGTGACCCAGAAGGGCCGCGGCTACAAGCCCGCCGAGGATCACGTGGCCGATCAGATGCACGCGATCAGCCGCATCGATCCCGAGACCGGTGAGCCGGTGGGCGGTTCGTCCGCGCCGAGCTGGACCTCGATCTTCTCCCAGGAGCTGATCGCGCAGGCCGAGCAGCGGGACGACGTCGTCGCCATCACCGCCGCCATGCCCGGCCCGACCGGATTGTCCGCGTTCGGAAAGCGCTTCCCGGAGCGCATGTTCGACGTCGGCATCGCCGAACAGCACGCGATGACCTCCGCGGCCGGTATGGCCCTGGGCGGTCTGCACCCGGTGGTCGCCATCTACTCCACGTTCCTGAACCGCGCGTTCGATCAGCTGCTCATGGACGTGTCGCTGCTGAATCTGCCGGTGACCCTGGTCCTGGACCGCGCGGGCATCACCGGCGACGACGGTGCGAGTCACAACGGCATGTGGGATCTGTCCGTGCTGGGCATCATCCCGGGCATCCGGGTGGCCGCCCCCCGTGACGGCGCGACCCTGCGCGAGGAACTGGGCGAGGCGCTGCACATCGGTGACGGCCCGACCGCCATCCGATTCCCCAAGGGCAGTGTCACGGAGGACATCTCCGCGGTGGAGCGCCTGGACGGGCTGGACGTGCTGCGCATGCCCGAGCTGCTGGACGGCGATTCGGCGCAGTCGGTGCGCGGCGACGTGCTGATCGTGGCCGTCGGCGCGTTCGCGGGCCTGGGCCTGCAGGTCGCCGATCAGCTGGAGGCCGACGGCGTCGCGGTCACCGTCGTGGATCCGCGCTGGGTGCTGCCGGTCAACGACGCCCTGGTGAAGATGGCCGAGAACTATCGCCTGGTGGTGACGCTGGAGGACAGCGGCCTGCACGGCGGCATCGGCTGTACCGTGTCGGCGGCGCTGCGCGCGGCGGGCCTGGACATCCCGACCCGCGATATCGGTGTGCCGCAGCAGTTCCTGGACCATGCCTCGCGCGCGCGGGTGCATCAGGATCTGGGTCTGACACCGGACGATGTGACCCAGCGGATCAGCGGCTGGCTCGGCGGCAACGCCACGGTCGAGCTCGATCAGGTCGGCGCCGATTCGGTGCTGGTCATCGAGCCCGAGCGGGCGCTCGCGGAATAGGCCGGCACCGGCGGCTTTTCGGGCATCGGCCGCCGGTATCGCACCAGCGGCATTCCCGGACGGGGTGGGCGCGAATCGCGTAAATTCTGGAACAGGTTTCAGTTTTCTGGTTCAGGAGTTGCGTATGTCCGAAGTCGACCCAGCGTTCGTGCTCGTCGAGAAGCCGCGACCGGGCATTGCGCTGGTCACCCTCAATCGTCCCGACCGCATGAACGCCATGGCCTTCGACGTCATGGTGCCGCTGCGCGAAACCCTCGAGGCCGTGGCCGCGGACAACGAGGTGCGGGTGGTGGTGCTCACCGGCGCCGGGCACGGCTTCTGCTCGGGCGCGGATCTGCAGCACGCGGGCCGGGTCCCGGGGGTGGAGGGCCTGACCAAGACCTCGGTCGCCCGCCGGTCCATGGATCTGCTCAACAACGTCATGCTCACCATTCGGCGCATGCATCAGCCGGTCATCAGCGCCATCAACGGCGCGGCCATCGGCGGCGGCTTCTGCCTGGCGGTCGGGACCGATGTGCGGATCGCGGCCGAGGACGCGTACTTCCGTGCCGCGGGCATCAACAATGGGCTGACCTCGGCCGAACTGGGCATCAGCTATCTGCTGCCGCGCGTGGTCGGCACCACGCGGGCCTTCGAGATCATGCTCACCGGGCGGGACGTGGACGCCGCCGAGGCCGAGCGCATCGGCCTGGTGTCGCGGGTCGTGCCCGCGGACAAACTGCTGGAGAGCTGCTACGACACCGCGGAGCAGATGATCCGCTGGAGCCGGGTCGGCACCGAGCTGACCAAACGCATGCTGTGGAGCGGGCTGGAGGCGAGCAGTTTCGAATCGCATATGCAGCACGAGGGCATCGCGCAGCTGTATGTCCGCCTGACCACCGAGAATTTCGACGAGGCCATTCGCGCTCGCCGCGACCGCCGTCCACCGGTCTTCGAGGACTGAAGTCGGCCCGCTGGGATCTACCCGGCGTGCGACGGCTGAGATCTCTACCGTCCGGTATGGATTTCGGCCCAGGACGCGCCGGGATACGGATTCGGCCGACGGCCGGTCCCGGGGTGCGGATCCGGGCTAGGAAGCCTGATCTTTCGCGGGGTAGAGCGCCCCGGCCAATCTCGGCACCGATAGCTCGCGTTGCCAGTCCCGCGCGCCGCCCGCGAGCAGGAAGTCGTCGATGAGCACCGGCGCGTCGCCGTTGGCGGCGGTGCGCGGCAGCCCGTCCCAGCACATGCGGCGCAGCAGGTCCGGGGTGAGCAGGTTCTCGACCGGCACGGAAACCTCGGTGGACAGTTCGGTCATGGCCGCGCGGGCGCGCTGCAACCGGGCGGCGGCGGCGGGGTCGCGGCGTTCCCAGCGATTGACCGGCGGCGGCCCGTCGAACGGCTGGGTCAGCGGCGGCAGATCGTTGTCCGGCAGGGCCCGGGCGCGCTCGACCGCGCCGAGCCATTCGCGCGAGTAGCGGCGCTGACGCGGGCCGCCGTACACCGGCAGCGCGCGCAGCTGTGCGATCGACTTGGGTTCGCTGGTGGCCGCGGCCACGATGGCCGAGTCGGGCAGGATGCGGGCGGGGGCGACGTCGCGGGATCGGGCGAGCCGATCGCGGGTGGTCCACAGTTCGCGCACGATGCCCAGTTGCCGGGTGCGGCGCAGGGTGTGGATGCCCGAGGTGCGCCGCCAGCGATCCGATTTCGGCGCGGACGGTTCAGCCAGTCGCACGTGTTCGAATTCCTGTGCCGCCCAGTCGGTCTTGCCCTGTTCCGCCAGTTCGGCGGCGACCGCGTCGCGCAGTTCCAGCAGCAACTCCACGTCGAGGGCGGCGTAGTTGAGCCATTCGTCGGGCAGCGGGCGCGTGGACCAGTCGGCAGCGCCGTGTCCCTTGCGCAGTTCGCGCCCGAGCAGCCGCTCCACCATGGCCGCGAGTCCGACGCGTTCGTAGCCGGCGAGCCGGCCGCCGAGTTCGGTGTCGAACAGCCGCGCCGGGTACAGCCCGAGTTCGGCCAGTCCGGGTAGATCCTGGTCGGCCGAGTGCAGCACCCATTCCAGCCCGTTGATGGCCTCGGCCAGCGGGGTCAGGTCGCCGTCCACGGGGATGGGGTCGATGAGGAAGGAGCCCGCTCCGGCGCGTCGCAGCTGGATCAGATAGGCGCGATTGGAGTAGCGGAAGCCGGACGCGCGTTCGGCGTCGACGGCCAGCGGGCCGGTGCCGGCGGCCAGCCGGGCGGCGGCCGCTGCGATGTCGGAGGCAGTGTCCAGTACCGGTGGTACACCGTCCGCGGGCGCGAGCAAGGGGACCGCTGCGGTGGCTTCGGGCTCTTCTGGTACGGACATGGTCTTGAACTCTACGTGTAGGACAGGGGCGGCCTGCGTCACGTCGAGTAAACGTCGGACCGCGACACGGCGCCGGGCTGTTCGGAATCGTAGTTGCCCGGCGCCGATTTGGTTGCGGTACACGTGTTCCCGAGCGCGCCACGCCGAGGGGCCGGCGCGGGCGCGTTCAGTTCGTGTCGTCGCCGGGCCGGATGTCCAGCGCCGTGACCCCGGCGGGCGGGAGCCCGGCGGCGTAGGCGAGCACCTCGGCGAAGGCTTCCACGTGCGGGCGCATCTCGGTGTCGCCGACCGTCCAGGACGCGCGGACCTCGAGCTGATGCGCGCGTGGCGGCCCGGCGATGTCGCCGTAGCGCACCGAACTGGTCGCGGTGACCGTGCCGCCGAGGGCGGTGAACGGTGTCCGTGACTCGAGCGCGTCCACCAGCCAGCTCCACGCCACCTCGGGCAGCAGCGGGTCGGCCGCGAGCGCGGAGTCGATGTCGGCCTGGAGGTAGGCGACCAGCCGGAACACGCCGTGCCAGGCTTCCTGCCCGTCCGGGTCGTGCAGCAGGATCAGCCGCCCGAAGGCGTCACCGTCGGAGTCCACCGGGACCACGTTGGTGTCCGGGCGGGTCACCTCGGCGCCCAGGGCGTAGGAGTAGGGGGCCAGGCGCTGCGGCGGCCGGATCGGAGCTAGCTCGATCCTTGGATGCACGGTTGCGGTTCCCATCGCATCGACCGCGGCGCGGAACCCTGTGGGTTCTTCTGGCTCCGGGGTCGGTGCGGCGCCGTCGCGGAAGTCGAGCGGTGTCACGTATGAGGACGGTAGACCTCTCGGGTGCGGTGTAGTGAGAGGCGCGCCGCCGGGGGCATTTACGATGGGCTGCGATGAGCACTCACAGCCGCCGCCACTTGCCCGATGCCCCCCTTCTCGTCGCCGCGTCCGGTGGCGTCCCGCATCGGCGTCCGGTGTGGTTCATGCGCCAGGCCGGACGTTCGCTGCCGGAGTACCGCGAACTCCGCAAGGGCGTGGGCATGCTCGAGTCCTGCTTCGATCCGGAGCTGGTGTGCGAGATCACCATGCAGCCGATCCGCCGCCACGATGTGGACGCGGCAATCCTGTTCTCCGACATCGTGGTTCCGCTCAAGGCCGCGGGCATCGATCTGGACATCGTGGCGGGCGTCGGCCCGGTGGTGGCCAACCCGGTGCGGACCGTCGCCGATGTGCGCGCGCTGCCGCGTCTGCGCGCGGAGGAGGTCGGCGCGGTGACCGCGGGTATCGGCCTGCTGCTGGACGCGCTGGATCAGACCCCGCTCATCGGTTTCGCCGGTGCGCCGTTCACCCTGGCCTCGTACCTGGTCGAGGGCGGCCCGAGCAAGAACCACGAGCGCACCAAGGCCATGATGCTCGGCGATCCGGAGACCTGGCATCAGCTGCTGGGCGTGCTCACCGACATCACCATCGAGTTCCTGCAGGCGCAGATCGCGGCCGGCGTGGACGCGGTGCAGCTGTTCGACTCCTGGGCGGGCGCGCTGACCCTGGCCCAGTATCGCGAGTTCGTGATGCCGCATTCGGAGCGCGTGTTCGCCGAGGTCGCCTCGGCGGGCATCCCGCGCATCCACTTCGGCGTCGGCACCGGCGAGCTGCTCGGCGCGATGGGTGAGGCGGGCGCGGACGTGGTCGGCGTCGACTGGCGCGTCCCGCTGACGGACGCGGTCCGCCGCGTCGGCCCCGGAAAAGCCTTGCAGGGCAACCTCGATCCGGCGGTCCTGTTCGCCGGCCCGGAGGCCATCGAGTCCGAGGTGCGCCGGATCGCGCACGAGGCCGACGAGGCGATCGCGCTGGGCGCGACCGGCCACATCTTCAACCTCGGTCACGGCGTGCTGCCGAACACCGACCCCGAGGTCATCACCGCGGCGGTGAAGCTGGTCCACAGCCTGCCTTCGCCGCTCTGACAACGTCTTTCGCAACCCGCCACGACGCGGTCACCACCCCGCCGGGGTGACCGCGCCGTGCCGGTGCAGGTGGCCGAGCGCCGGCCGGTTGCGCTGGGCGTCGCGCTGCAGCACACGCAGTGCGAGGCGCTCCACCACCTGCGGCAGGGTCAGTCCCAGATCCGCCGCGCGCGCGGCCGCCAGCTCCAGGACCAGTTCGGGATCGGCCGGGTCCGGATCGCTCAGGACCTCGTCCAGCACCATTCCGCTGATGGCGGCCTGCCGCGACAGCCGGCGCTCGGGCAGCCAGCTCAGGACCCAGTCGCCCTCGGATGCGGCTACGTGCCAGGCGATTTCGGGCGTGATGTCGCTGGTGACCAGCCCTGGCGAGAATGTGAGTGCCATCTGCGAAGCGCCTCCTTGCGTGCCCGGGCCTCGCTGCGCGGCCCTGATACCATCATGCGTTGCGCTGCCACGTGGTGATAGAAACTAAGCACAAAGTTCCCGGGTCGATGCACACCCAAACATTCTTATCTAAGCTCTTGAGATGAACGTAGTTGTGCGGTAACAGCACTCGGTCAACCGGAATCGTTCTGCCCGGCTTCAGGCCCGGTGTCACGCGCCCGCGGGCATCACCGCAGGTCACGAGTTACCGGTGAGTTTCGACGTGCGGATGATATTTACATGCTTAGACTCTGTCCCAGCGTGGCACTGGACGCATCATGCACACGACACGAATGGGAGAAGCGCTATGTCCGACTCGCCCGCGGGTGAGGAGCAGATCGGCCAGGTGATCCGCCGGTTACGCAAGGAACGCGGCCTCACCCAGGCGGATCTCGCGGCCGGGGTGGGCCGTTCCCGCAGTCTCATCCAGCAGATCGAGAACGGCACCCGCATCCCCCCGCAGGACGTGCGCGAGCACCTGAGTTCGCTACTGGGCGAGGCGCTCTCGGCCCCCGACACCGAGGACGCGGACCGGGCGTCCAACGATCTGCGCATGCAGTTCAACGTGCTGCTCGGCAAGGATCCCGACGCTGTCGCCCGCGGCATGGCCATCGCCCAGAACCTCATCGACGCCGCCGCCATCCCCGAGCAGTACTTCCCGCTGCGCGAGATCGCGGAGCGCCAGCTCGAGCAGGCCGAAGAGGTGTTGGTGCAGGTGCCCTCGGGCAATGCGCAGGTGCGCGAATGGAATACGGTGCACGACTGGCTCACCGTGCTGCGCTGCGCCCGCACGTCGGTGCGCGCCATCCACACCGCCGACCTGGGCACCATCACCGGCGACGTGGGCGACGAGTATCTGGAGGAGATCCTGCGCCTGGCCCGGACCGGCGTCTCGGTGCGCCGCCTGTACGTGGTCGACGCCATCGAGGACGTGTTCGCCTACGGTATCGGCCTGTGGCGCCAGGCCCGGGCGGGCGTGGACGCGGGCCTGGTGGATCGCCGCTTCGCCCCGAACGCGCCCAGCATGCTCGTGGTGGACAACGGCTACGTGGTGCGTGGTGATTACGACTTCTCCCGCCGCGAACGCACAGCGACCCGCTTCTCCACGCTCAAGCACGACATCCAGTTCGCCATCCGCGGCTTCGACAAGCTCGACAGCTTCCGCACCACCGGAAAACTGGTGGAGATCAACAACATCGTCCGGCAACCCGAACTGGCCGGCTATCAGCACCTGGACGAGAAGGGCCAGGGCCTGTTCCGCGCGGCCCTGCGCCGGGCCTGGGAGCAGGCCGGTTCGGACTCCGAGACAGGTGGTGGCGGCCGGTGATCGAACCCACGGCCGCACTGTCCGCTGTGGATCCCCTCGCCGCCGAGTTCTCCGGCGCCCGCCCCCGGTTCCCGGGCGCCGATCGCCGCGCGTACCAGGGTGTCATCGACGCCTACCACGGTGAGACCGGCCTGCCGCTGGACCCGCGCGCCGCGCACGCACTCGACACCGCGTGGCACGAGGTGCGGACCGGAACCCAGGGCGCGGACTACCGGGACCGCGATCTCTACGACAAACATCAGCCGCTGATCCTGCGAAATCTGGCGGCGGACCGCCTCTTTCAGCGCCTGCGCGCCCCCGGCGGTGACCTACCCGGGGTGCGGGTGGATCCCGGCGAGGTGATCGTTTGCCCGTACTCGAGCACGGTGCTGCTGGAGGAGGCGGTGGCGACGCTGGCCCGCCCCGGCGGGGTCCTGGTGTGTCCCGAGGGCTACTACAAGAACGCCGAGTCGCACGTTGCGAAATACGGCATGCGGTTGGTGTCGAGCCCGTCGACCGCCGACGACCGCTTCGCCATCGACCCCGATGCCCTGGCTCGCTGTCTGGAACAGCATGCGCACCAGGGAAATCTGTGCGGGGTCCTGCTGACCCTGCCCGGCAATCCGGTCCTGACCGAGTACACGGTGGAGGAGCTGACCGCGATCGGCCGCGTCCTGGCCGCGGCCCGCGTCCCCGTGATCTGCGATATGTCCTTCGATCTGCTGAGCGCCGCCCACGTCCCGATCGCGGCCCTGACGGTCCCGACCCCCGGCGGCCCGGTCCGCCTGTACGACCGGGTCCTGACGATCACCGGAAACTCCAAGGCGTTCAACGCCTTCGGCCCTTGCAAGCTCGGCGCGGCCTGCACGGGCGACAGCGCGTGGCTGGCCCGGATCGAGGCGCGCCTGCGGGTGTCGTTCCAGCGCGAGAGCACCCACCTGACCCGCGCGGTGCTCGAACACACCACCCCCGAGTACCTCGCCGCGAACCGGGATCGCCTGCGCCGCCGGGTGGACCACGCCCGCGACCTCGTGGCGGGCATCAACGCCCGGGCCGGATCGACCGTGCTGCGCCCGCTCGGCAGCTCCGACGGCATGTTCCTGACCGTGGAATTCGCGCCCGGGCCGCAGCTTTCGGCCCGGGCGCGCACGAGCGCGGAGCTGGAACGGCTGCTGCTGACCGAGGCCGGAATCGAATGCGTGGCCCTGGATCGCACCGGTTCGTCCCGCCTGGGCGTGCGGTTCAACGTGGTCGCGCCCCGCCTGGGTCCCGGCTTGGAGTCGCCGGAGCTGCTGGACGAGCTGTTCGATCGCCTCGAAGGTCTGCTCCAGCGGGTATGGGCCGTGCCCGTGCGCGGAAATGCGGTGCCGGAACACCGGATTCCCGTGCTCGCCTCATGATCGTCGGGGTACCCCGGGAGACAGCGGCACGCGAGTCGAGGGTGGCCCTGACGCCGCCGGACGTGCGCACCCTGGCGGGCAGCGGCATCCGGGTGGTGGTGGAGCTCGGTGCGGGGGAGTCGGCCGGGTTCTCGGACGCGGCCTACGCGGCCGCGGGCGCGTTCCCGGCGTCCTGCCCCGAGCGGGTGTTCGACGGCTGCGATGTCGTGGCCTGGGTGAAACCGCCCGCCTACGAACTGTCTTCGATGCCGCTGCGTTCCGGCCACGTGCTGCTGGGCTTCCAGGATCCGGTGCGCCGCCGCGACCCCATCGACCGGCTGCGCGCCCGTGGAGTGGAATCGGTTGCGTTCGAGCTGATCTCGGATCCGCTGGGCCGGGATCCGCTGTCCGCCATGAGCGGCATCGCCGGGGCGGTCGCGTATCGGGAGGGCCGGGCGCTGGCTCGCGACGCACTCGGCGCGCGGCTCACCACGGTGGTGGTGGGCTGCGGCCACGCGGGTCTGGCGGGAATGGCCGAGGCGGCGCGCCACGGTGATCGGACGGTGGCCGTGGGCTCGCGCCTCCACCGGGGCCCGGCCGCCATCGAGCGCGGCGCCGACGAATTCCAGCTGGCGGCAAGCCCGGAGTCTCTCGATCACCTGCTGGCGCGGATCTCGCCGGACCTGATTCTCACGGCGGCCGGCAGGGGGACGCTCGCCCCGTTGCTCCTGACCCACCGGACGCTCGCCCGGCTGCGTCCCGGCACGGTTGTGGTCGACCTCGCCGGGAAGGCGGGCGGAAACTGCGCCGCTACGTACTGTGATGACACCTATACGCTCGCCAATGGTGTTGTCATCAGTCATCGGTCGAACTATCCGGCCGACCTTCCTCACGTTGCCAGCCGAGCTTTCGGGGCTGCATCTGTTCGGATTCTGCTCCGCCTGGATGAATTCCGTTCCGCTGAGGATTTTTCGCTTTCGGAAGAGAATTCTGATCGGTATGATTGTGTGAAAATGGTTGTATCACAATTGAATTGAGCTATGCCCGGTTGCTATTGGGGAGTAGAATGGGGGTATGAATTCGGGAAGGGAATCCGCTATCGCGCAGAGTGTGCAAGCATTCGCTGCCGCGGTGGAAGGACTTCTCGAATCTCCTCTGTATTCGTTGTCCGATGACGAGGTCATCGAGATCATGCAGGACATCGAAATCGGCTTCCGCAAGCTCGAAGTGGCGAAGCAGCGCTTCGCTCTCGAATGTGGTGCGCGGGGGCTGTCCCCTCGGGCCGGGATCAAGAGCCTGATCGTGTTCCTGCAACAGACCTTGCGGATCTCGCATTTCGACGCGGCGGCTCGGGTGCGGAACGCGGACCGGCTCTCGACCGTGTCCGAAGGATCGTTCCAGCGGCCACCGGTGTTCCCGCATATCGCTGCCGCTCAGCGCGCTGGGGAGATCTCCGCCGAGCACGTGCAGGCGATCGTGAAAGTCCTCGATCGGATCCCCGCCAGCGTGGAACCGACATTGAAGGAACTCGCTGAACGCTCCCTGACCGACTTCGCGCGCACCGGCGACCCCAAAGGCGTGACCACACTCGGTGTCCGGGTCCTGGCATACACCGACCCCGACGGGGTGTTGACCGCGGACAACGACCGCCAGCGGATGCGCGGCATCTGCATCGGACGCCAGCGCGCGGATGGGATGTTCCCGATCTCGGGCCTGCTGACCCCGGAACTGGGTGCGGTGTTCCTGCCGATGTTCGCCAAGTTCGCGCGACCCGGCATGTGTAACCCCGATGATCCCGAGAGCCCGCACACCACCGCCGAACTCGGGATCGACACCGAGTCCGAAACCGACGACAGTGACGCGGACGCTGCCACCGTCGCTGCTCGGAACGTGTTGCGGGCTGCTGCCAAGCGTGATCACCGCAGCGAAGCGCAACGCAATCACGATGCGCTGCTGCGGTTCCTGCACCCCGACATGGGGCCCACCAAACTCGGCTACCACCGTGGGCTGCCGGTCTCGACCGTGGTCACCATGCGCCTGACGGACCTGGAGCAGCGTACCGGGCTCGCTACGACGAATACCGGTGGCACGCTCTCGATCACCGAAGCGATCAAGTTGGCCGCGCGGTCCACCCCGTACCTGGTGATCGTGGACGCCAACGGCCGCCCACTGCACCTCTCATGTGGCCAACGCCTCGCCTCGGCAGAACAGCGCCTCGCACTCACCGCGGTCGAACGCGGGTGCACCCGCCCCGGATGCGACGCCCCAGCCACCCGGTCGGCGGTGCACCACATCATGGAGTGGGCTGATGGTGGCGAAACGGACATCGAGAACCTGACATTCGCGTGCGATGCCTGCCACGCCCAGGTCAATTCTGGTCCGAACGGTTGGAAAACGATAGTGATGCCGCCCGATTCGGAGCATCCGGGCAAGACCGGGTGGATTCCCCCACCGCATATTGATCCGGCTCGTAGACCTCGGGTGAATTTCAGTCATCACCCGCGCGTGCCGAGTCCTTCGGGGATCCCGGGTATCCCGGCTCGGCGACTCTGCTAGAGCCCTGCCCTGCCGAAATCCCAAGCCACACCCGAAGAGCGAAGGGCGGCATCGGTGTTCACTCCAGTGGCCGACGTAGCCCGAACCCGCACGCACCCTTCGCCTTCCAGCGGGGTTCGGAAGGACAAGCACGAACAACGAGGCAGTGCCGGTCACTTCGCCTGCCGTACCCGACCTCGGCTCCCCAGCCGGGAGCGCTTTCACCCTTCCAGCGTGGCTGGATGACTGTGGGAACCTTCTCGAGCTTTACAAACACAAGACCCGTCATCGCTGAATACTGGTACTGCCTTAAGGGTGATTGTGGTGATCGGTAATCGATTCGAGGGTCGCTTGTACCCCCGCCGGTGGTAGATCCCGTTTTTCGGCCCGGAAGGGCTGGTACCGCCGTCGAGGCTCCCAACCGGACTCCGCTGCTACTCCGTTATCCAGGCTGCTTTGCTCCGGGAGGGCTGGAACCGTAGTCGAGGCTCTCAACCGGTCCCCGCTGCTACTCCGTTATCCAGGCTGCTTTGCTCCGGGAGGGCTGGAACCGTAGTCGAGGCTCTCAACCGGACTCCGCTGCTACTCCGTTATCCAGGCTGCTTTGCCCCGGGAGGGCTGGAACCGCAGCCCGACTCTCCCAACCGCACTCCGCTGGTTCTCGTTATCCAGGCTGCTCTCCCTGCGGGGGCTGGGACCGCAGCGAGACCCCCGACCGATCCCCGCTGGTTCTCGCTATCCAGTCGTCTGACAACGCAACCAGCTCCCAACGCGCCGATACCCCGAAAACCTGGCAACGCATCCATAAATCCCGACCCCGTCTATCGGCCCGGCAGCCACGGCCCCGCAGAACCCCTCCCTACCGGCACCCGGGTTCTCGCCCGCAAAGCCCCAACCTCATCGCCCACGCCCCCTCCGATCCCCCCACCCCCTCCCGGAGTAGTTTCGACCTGACCCCACCCCACCAAGGAGCCCCCCGATGCGCATAGCGATAGTCGGCAGCGGAATCAGCGGCCTGACAGCCGCCCACCGCCTCCGCAAAACCCTGGGCCCCACCCCAGAGCTACTGCTCATCGAACAACGGGACCGCATAGGCGGAATCCTCTACACGACCCCCCTGGCAGGCGATCCGATAGATCTAGGCGCTGAAGCCTTCGTAGGCCGCCGCCCGGAAATTCCAACCCTGATGCGCGAGCTGGGCATCGAGGATCAACTCGTCTACCCCGCGGGCCGCCGCCCCCTGGTCTGGTCCGCAGGCAGCACACACCCTCTCCCCGCTGCCACTCTCATGGGCATCCCCGCTACCGCCGAATCGGTCTCCGGCCTGGTGGACGCCGACACTCTGACTCGCATTTCCGAAGAACCGAATCGCCCCCTGACCTGGCAGCCCGGCACGGATATCTCGGTAGGCGCACTGGTGGCGGATCGCTTCGGCGAACAGGTGGTACGCCGCAGTGTGGACCCCCTACTCGGCGGCGTCTACGCGGGCACGGCCGATTCGATCGGCGTGCGAGCCGCGCTCCCCACTCTGGCCGCTGCCCTGGACGCAGGCGCGCGGAGTCTCACGCAAGCTGTTGCCGATGCCCTGCCCCCGCCCTCCACCGCTCCGGTCTTCGGCGGTATTCGAGATGGCTATGGCGTGCTGTTGGAGGCGCTGCGGGCGGCTGCCGATGCGAAGGTCGAAACTCACACCGAGGCAATAAATCTCACTCGCACTCCCACCGGCTGGCACCTGGATCCGGTGGGCGCGGTGGATGCGGTGATTCTCGCTACTCCCGCTCCGGTGACCGCTGCGTTCCTGCGCACGATTGCCCCCGAAGCAGCCGAATTGGCCGGCGCTATTCAGCTGTCCTCGTCAGCGGTCGTGGCACTGGCTCTCCCGCGGGAAACCGCTCTGCCCGATAATTCCGGCATTCTGGTCGCTACCGATGAATCGTTGAGCGCCAAGGCTTTCACGCTCTCCAGTCGCAAATGGCCGCACTTGGCCGAGCGCGATGTGGCCCTGGTCCGCGCGTCCTTCGGCCGCTTCGGCGATGACACCGCACTGTCTCGCTCGGATGCCGAGTTGATCGCCGCTGCCGTTGCCGATCTCACCACTGTCACCGGTGTCGAGATCGAACCCGTGAGCACGGTGGTGCAGCGCTGGCCCGGCGGTCTCCCGCAATACGCTCCCGGTCATACGGATCGCATAGCCGAACTCCGCACGGCGACAGCTGGACTCGATCGTCTGGCGCTGGCCGGTTCCTATCTGAACGGCGTAGGCGTACCGGCCTGTGCGGCTTCCGGCGCTGCGGCCGCCGATCGCATTGCGGCTCAACTGAGCTGACGCCGGCGCCTTCGGAGTCGGACACGGAGACGGCTGTGACGATCGTGTCAGCGGGCCGGGCTCGATGCGGTCGCTCGGTTCTCGCCGATGCGGTGGCCCGGGAACTTCTCGGCCCGGGGCCGCCGGATGCGTGTGCGTGGCCCTCTCGCTGCCCCCGTGCTTGCCCTCGTCGTCCGGCTGCCCGGCCGGACGACGCGCGGCCCGCAGATCCGACATCCACTGCTCGATTGTGCTGCGATCGCCCCCGGTCGGCTGATTCTCGAGCGCATCATGGGCCGGATGCGGTTGATCCGCACTCGACCGGCCGCGCGGTTACGTCAGATCCGACGTATCGGTGTTCGCGCCACACAGCACCACGGCGATTCGCTCACCGGCCGCGGGTCGATACGCTCCCGACAGCAGTCCCGCCAGAGCTGTCCCCGCCGCATGCTCGACCGCGAGTCGGTAGTCGGCCCACAGTGCACGCCGCGCTGCGATGATCTGCTCATCTGTCACCAGTATCGATCGCACATCGGCCACACTCGCCGCTGCGAGAGCCATGTCCGATGTCCGCTGTGCGCCCAGTGAGTCCGCTGCCACCGAATCGACGGTGACGTCCACCGGATGTCCCGCTGCCAGCCCGGCATTGAAGGCTCGGCAGTTCTCCGGTTCGACCGCGATCACGCGAATGCCGTGGTGCGCCGCTGCCGTGGCCACTCCGGTCAGTAATCCGCCACCGCCGACCGCGATCACGATCGTGTCGAGATCCGGTACCTGATCGACGATTTCGTCCAGCAGTGTCCCCGCTCCCGCTGCGATGTACGGGTCGTCGTACGCGTGCGAGCGCAGTGCGCCCGATGCCGCGGCGTAGCGCTCGCATTCGCCCGCTGCCTCGGCGTACGAATCGCCGCCGGTGAGTACCTGTGCTCCGAGTTCGCGCAGTCGCGCGACTTTCACGGCCGGTGCGGTGGCGGGCAGGAAGACGGTTGCGGCGGAATCGACCTTGTGTGCCGCCCACGCGCACGCTACTCCCGCGTTGCCGCCCGAGGCGATGGTCACGCCCGTGCGGGGAAGTGTGCCCGATTCGCGATGCGCGAGTGTGAAGTTCACCGCGCCGCGGGCTTTGAAGCTGCCCGCGTGCTGCAGATGCTCGAGTGCGAGCCAGACCTGGCAGGTGCTGTCGCCGGTGGGAATGCCGCCCGGGTCCATGGGTGCGAGCAGGACCGGGCGGATGTGGCCGGCGATGCGATCAGCGGCTGCTTTCACGTCGGCGTAGGTCGGTTGCACTGCGTTTCCTTCGCGGGTCGGTCGGGATAAGCGGTCGGGGGAGATGCGGTTCCGTTGTGCGGGCACACGACTGGCTCCGGACCGATGCACTGGATAGTTACACTGTAACTTACGCTGGTTGCATGCCCAGGACGTCGAAGTCGCTCGAAGAGGCAACGCCGGAAGCCATTGCCCGCGCGGGTTTGGCGATCATCGATGCGCGCGGGGCCGCGCAGCTCAGTTTCCGGTCCATCGCGACCTATCTGCACGTGTCGCACACCACGGTCGTGCGCCGCGGTGGCGGTGATTTCTCGGGGCTGCTGGATCTGATCGCCGATCATCTGGCCGAGGAATTGCCGGAGATCGATCGCACGATGGGTTCCTGGGATGCGCGCACCGAACAACGCTTCGCGGCCTGGTACGAGTTGCTCGCCGCGCGTCCGGGTCTGGTGCTGCTGCGCGGTACGCGCCCGCTGCTGGGTCCCCGGCTGCTCGCACGCCTGTCCGAACCGCAATTGGCCGATAATCTTTCGATCGGCCTGCCGATGCCCGCGGCGTTGCGCGCCTATCGCCAGATGTACCTGTACACGCTCGGCTGCGCGGCGCTGGTGGAGTTGCACGATGCGAAAGCCGTTCGGCTGCGCACGCGTTCCGCGCTGGCGGCGCTGGATCCGGAGGAGTTCCCCCTGCTCTCGGGCAATCTGAACGGGGTGATGGACGCGATCACCGATGAGTCGGTGTTTCGCGATGGTCTGCGCAGGCTCATCGAGTCCTGGGCGGCTCAGGCCGGCTGACCCGGCGGTGAACGTGCGTGTGCTGTCCTGCGATATCGGGCAGTATCGCGGGAATGGCGGATGGCGGGCAGGAGAGGCGAATGGTGTCCGGGATGGGAACGCTCGAACGGTCGGCGCGCTGGGATGTGCTGCGTGATCGCACGGTGTGGACGGTGGCCACCCTGAGTTTTCCGCTGGTCTTCGCCGCGCTGTCGGTGGTGCTGGTGACGTGCGAGGTGATCGCGCGGCGTGCCGGGGTCGACGCGGGGCTGGTCACTCTGATTCAGCCCGGGCTGCTGCTGGGATCCGCCGCGCTGGCGGGGCTGCTGTACTGCCTCGGCGGTCCCGCGATGCGGGGTCTGGCCGTGGCGCTGGCCGTGGACGCGGTGCTGCTCGCACAGTGGGTGCTGTTCGAATGACGGCGCCGAGCTCTCCCTCCTGGTTCGGCCCCGCTGGTTTCCTGAGTGCGATCGTGGCGTTCGAGCTGTACTGGCGCAATGCCGAACATCTGGGCGTGCCGTTCAGCGTGGATCCGATCTGGCTGCTCTGTCAGATCGGAATTCCGTTCGTGCTCATGATCTTCCGCGGGCTGCCCCGGCAGATCGGCTTCGGTCTGCTGATCGGCTGGCTCGGGCATCTGCTGGTGATCGGACTGCTCATGGCGGCCGGCGGCATTCTGGCCTTCGCCCCGGTCACGACCGCGCCGCCGTTCCTGCTGGCGCTGGTGGCGGTGGTGCCGATGCTGGTGCTGGCCGCCGTCTGCTTCGGATGGGACCGCCGCCGACGGCGCTGACTCGCGATGGCACGATGGGGGCATGGCGCGACTCGATTACAAAGCCCTCAACGACACCATCCGCTACCTCATGTTCTCGGTGTTCCAGGTGGAGCCCGGTGTGCTGGGGGATGATCGGACGGCCGCGATCAAGGAGGCGCGCGAGTTCTTCGATTCGCTCGAGGATCGCGGTGTGGTGGTGCGCGGTCTCTACGATGTCGCGGGTATGCGCGCCGATGCCGATTTCATGATCTGGTGGCATGCGGAGAAGATCGAGGAGATTCAGGCCGCGTACGCCGATTTCCGCCGGGTCACCGAGCTGGGCCAGGCCAGCAATCCGGTGTGGAGCAATGCCGCGCTGCACCGTCCCGCCGAGTTCAACAAGAGTCACGTGCCGGCGTTCCTCGCGGGCGAGGAGCCGGGCAATTACATCTGCGTGTACCCGTTCGTGCGGTCCTACGAGTGGTACCTGCTCCCCGATGAGGAGCGGCGCAAGATGCTCGCCGATCACGGCAAGGCCGCGCGCGGCTACCCCGATGTGCGCGCCAATACCGTGGCGTCGTTCGCCCTCGGTGATTACGAGTGGCTGCTGGCCTTCGAGGCGCCGGAGTTGCACCGCATCGTGGATCTGATGCGCGATCTGCGCGCGACTGAGGCTCGCCTGCACGTGCGCGAGGAGATTCCCTTCTTCACCGGCCCCCGCGTGGAGGTCGAGCAGCTCATCGCGTCCCTGCCGTGAATTAGCCCACACTCCCGCCACTTCCGCGTCCCGGCCGTAGATTTCGGCCGGGCCGCCCCTTTTCCCCGTTCGCCGCCCCGTAGCTCAACGGTGCCCGAGGAATTCGGGGCATGCGCACCCCCGCATACGAGCCGTATTCTGCTGCCGGACTCGATCTCCCCGCGACGACGTCGGCCGCGGCAGGGCCGGCTACCGAGGGGTGCCGCCGCGGGGAGATCGAGCGGTGGACGGCCCACCCGTTCAGTGCGGAATAACCCCCGCGGGCCGCGGAGCGCTCCGCTCGCCCAGATGCGCTTCGATGACCCGCACGACTTCATGCATCTCCTCGGTCTCGACCAGCGCCGGCAGATATTCCACTGTTTCCGCCAGCGCGGGCAGATCCACCGCCAAATACATTGCCATCAGCGGGTTCACGAACAGCTCGGTGCCGCCGGTGCGATCGGTGGCGTGCACGTTCCCGAATTCCCCGCGTATGGCCCCGGCGATCTGCGAATGAACGATGCTGGGCCGCAAGGGCGTAGTGGCCAGCGCGTGTTCGACCGCGTCGCAATAGGCCGCCCCTTCGGCGCTGTCCGGTGAAATCGACAGCGCGCCGAGAAACGCGTTCCGCCGCTGGAGTGCTGCGAGATTCTCCAGGACATGCGCGTGACACACGCCGTGATAGGCGTCGATTCCGAATCCGATCGACACCACCAACCGGTTGAGGCCGTCGAGTCCCGCGGTGGCCGCGAGACTGGTCATGTCCTCGTGCGGGGTTCCCAGCGTCGCTTCGTCGCCGCGCAGCAGAATGTCCGTACCGCCGTCGATGAGCACGAGGGCGTCCGCGCCGAGGTGCTCGATGAGCGCGCGGTAGGCCGAACGCAACGGTCGCACGCCCGATTTCGGGAATGCGTACACGAGCGGCTCGCCCCCGGTGCCGGCCAGCCAGCGCGCGAGGGTCCGCTCGGGGAAGTAGTCGTCATTACCGGCGGTCTCCGGGGTGACCGCGGCGACGCCGGGCGCCAGCCAGTCCTCGAGCGGAGTGTGCCGTAGATCGCTGAACGACAGGTTCGCCAGGTGCACTCGCTTGCCCTGGGCCGAGAGCGCGATCGCCAGCGGCAGCCCGCCGTAGACGTCGAAGCCGCCGCCCGCTCCGGCGATGAGGATCGTGGACTCGTCCCGTAGCCGGGTGAACAGGGGTGGCTCGGCCAGACGGAACATACTCACCTCGCCATCATGCGTGGGAAAAGCGGTTGCTGCCAGGGGATTTCGCCGGAGTCGGAGGTGGCCCCCATGAATTGGGGGCAGTGCGGATCCTTCCGAATGGGGACATCGAACCTTAGGTTCGGACCGTCACCGGTGCGCGGTGGCCGATGTCGGTGAGGGTGAGGCGGATCCATTGGGCGAGTTCAGCGATTCGGAATTCGGGGCGGTTGTGCCCGCGCCGGAATTGGTGGAGCGATTGCGACGCCACTTCAGCACCATCACCGGATCCGAACTCGGGCCCGATGACGACTATTTCGCGCTCGGGCTCGTGAATTCGCTGCGCGCGATGGAAATCGTCGCCTACCTCGAGCGCACCTTCGAATTCGAGGTCGATATCGAGGATCTCGACCTCGCCAATTTCCGGACCGTGCACCGGGCCGCCGCGTTCATCGCCCGCAAGTGCGCGGCGGGCGTGGCGACGAACGGCGTCCGGTGACCGATCTCGGCGCGCTGCTGCTGGCAGCCGAGACCGATGCCGCGGCCTGGGATCGCGCCGGGCTGCCGGGCGAGGTCATCATGACCGCTGCCGCGTCCGGCCTGCTCGGCCTGGATCGGCCCGGCCGCTTCGGCGGCGGTGACGCGGATGCGCTCGAACTGGGTCGCACCGCGGCGCGGCTCGGCGCGGTGTGCACGTCGCTGCGCTCGTTGTTCACCGTGCAGACCATGGTCGCGGCCACCGTGGATCGCTGGGGCACTCCCGCGCAGCGGGAGACCTGGCTGCCCGCGCTGACCGCCGGCGATGTCATCGCCGGTCTCGCGGCCACCGAGGCCGGCGCGGGCAGCGATCTGTCCGGTGTGCGAACGACGTTCACCGGTGACGGCGAGCTCCTGCGGGTGTCCGGGCGCAAGCTGTGGGTCACCTTCGGCGCGGTCGCCGATGTGCTGCTGGTGCTCGGCAACGCGCCCGACGGTCCGGTCGCGGCCCTGGTTCGCACCGATCAGCCCGGTGTCACGGTGGAGCCGGTGGCCGATCAACTCGGGCTGCGCGGTGCGCGAGTGGCCCACATCGACCTCGCCGATGTGGCGGTCCCGGCCGATCACCTGCTCGCGCGCCCCGGCTTCGGTCGCTCCCACGTGATCGGCACGGCCCTGGATCACGGCCGTTTCACCATTGCCTGGGGCTGTCTGGGCATGGCCGAAGCCTGCCTCGCCGATGCGAGCGCACACGCGCGCGAGCGCACCCAGGGCGCTACCCGCCTCGCCGATCACCAGGCGGTGCGCGCCATGCTGGGCCGCAGCTGGGTGGATATCGAAGGGGCGCGGGCGCTGTGCGAACGCGCCGCCGATCAGCGCCGTACCCGCGAGCCCGCGGCCCTGCTGTCCACGATCGCCGCGAAGTACGCCGCCGCTGCCGCCGCGGCGACGGTGAGCGAGCGCGCCGTGCAGATTCTGGGCGCGGCCGGGTGCGCCCCGGATGCCCGCGCGGGCAGGTTCTTCCGGGACGCCAAGATCATGCAGATCATCGAGGGCGCGCGCGAGATCGCCGAACAGGACATCGGCGAGTTCGTGCTGCGCCGCGCCGAACCGCTCACCAACGGACTCCCGCGATGACCGCCGCCACGCCGATCACGCTCGGTCCGGCCGCCCTGGTCTTCCCGGAAACCACCTGTGCGGTAGCCGATCTGGCCGAGCTGGAGCTGCTGCCCGAACAGCGCCGCGCCCACGCTCTAGCCCTCGGCATCGACCGGATCCCCTGTGCGCCGGACAGTTCCGAACTCGATCTCGCAGCCGAGGCCGCGTCGGCCGCGCTGACCCGATCCGGTCTCCCCGCCGCCGAACTCGATGTCCTGCTGCTCGTGGGCGGCCGCGCCCCGCAATACCTGCTCGCCTCCGAGGCCACCCGCCTGCAACACCGCCTCGGTGCGACCCGCGCCTTCGTGACCAGCGTCGGCGATCTGGGCTGCGTGTCGATCTCGGCCGCCTTCACCGTGGCCGCGGCGCTACTGCGCGGCAGCGATCAGGTCCGCACGGTGCTCGTGGTCACCGCCGCGAAAGCGCCGACTCCCGCCCGCTATCGGGCGCCCATGACCCTGCTCGGCGATGGCGGCGGCGCGGTGCTGCTGACGAAGGACACTCCCGCGGGCCGCTACGAACTGACCGACCACCTGGTGCACAGCGACGGCCGCTACGCCGACCTGTTCCGCATCGACTACCGCGACGTCCCCGTTCGCGACTGGACCGAGGACTGCGCCGACGAGGCCACCTACAGCTTCCGCCTCGCGGTGGAGAGCCGGAAACGCTTCGAGGCCATGAACGCCGAGGTGCTGGCCCGCAACGGCCTGCAACTGTTCGACATCGAATCCGTGCTGATGCAGAACCTTTCGGCCGGCGCCTTCGCGTTCTGGGAGGAAGCCCTCGGGGTGCGCATCGACCGGGCCTGCCGGGACAACCTGGCCCGGTACGGCCATCTCGGCTCCCTGGACGTGCTGGTCAACCTGGAACTCGCCGCCGCGCAACAGCATCCGGGTGATTACGCGCTGCTGATGAACAGCAGTCCGGTCGCCGCCTGGAGCACCACCCTGCTGCGCCGCCTGCCCGACTCGATCACCGGAGGAACCCCGCTGTGACCGCCGTTGTGAAATGCCTCGTCTGGGATCTGGACGACACCGTATGGGACGGGGTGGTCCTCGAGCGGGACGCGGGAGAGCCGCGGCCCGAGGTGCGCGCGGCACTCCGGGCGCTCGACGACCGCGGCATCGTGCACGCGGTGGCCAGTCGCGGCGAAAGCGGTCCCGCCACGGCGCATTTGCGCGCGCACGGGCTGGCGGAGCTGTTCACGATGCTGGAGATCGGCTGGAACGCCAAGTCCGAGGCCGTGCGCCGGATCGCCGAAACCCTGAACATCGGCCTGGACGCGATCGCGTTCGTGGACAACGATCCGGTCGAACGCGCCGAGGTCGCCGCGGCGCTGCCGCAGGTCCGCTGCTACGACGCGGACGAGGTGTCCGGCCTGCCGGACCGGCCCGAGTTCACCCCGGGGGTGGTGACCGAGGATGCCCGGCGGCGGCGCGAACGCTATCGCGCCGAGCTGGATCGGCGCGATACCGAGGCCGCCTTCACCGGTTCGGACGCCGACTTCCTCGCCTCGCTCGGCCTGGTGCTGACCGTGCGCCGCGCCACTCCCGCCGATCTGGACCGCGCGCACGAACTCACCGTGCGCACGAATCAGCTCAACACCACCGGCCGCACCTTCGACGCGGCCGAACTGCGCGAGCTGATCGATTCCGGCACGCACGAGGTGCTGGTGGCCGCCCTGCGCGACCGTTTCGGCTCCTACGGCACCGTCGGCCTGGCCGTCACCGAGTTCCGCGACGGTGATTCGGTGCTCCTGCTGCTGCTCATGTCGTGCCGGGTGATGTCGCGCGGGGTCGGCGGCGCGCTGCTGGCCCACCTGATCGACCGGGCCCGGACGCGCGGGCACCGCTGCGTCGCGGAGTTCACCCCGACCCCGGTGAACCGAATCATGCTGGTGACACTGCGATTCGCCGGATTCAGCCCGGTCGAGTCGCCCACCGATCAGGTGCTGCTCGTGCACGAGCCGACCGCGACCGCGCCGAGCACCGCCCACGTTCTGCTGCGCAGCCCCGATTCCGCAGTGCGCCCGGGCGATTTCGCCACCGCGCTGCTCGGCCAATTCACCCGCGTTCCCGATCGCGTCGCCGTGCGGGTCGGCGACCACACGCTGACCTACCGCGAATTGGACACCGCCACTGCGGCTCTCGCCGCCCGCCTGACCGGCGCGGGCGTGCGCCCCGGCCGAATCGTCCTCTGCTATTTCCGGCAGAGCCTGAACACCGTCGTCGCCATGCTCGCGGCCCTGCGCGCGGGCGCGGCCTGGTGCGTGATCGAACCCGGGCATCCGGAATCCGCGCTGCGCACGCTGCTGGACGACATCGACTGCGGCGCGGTGATTTACGACCCGGCCGAACCCGGCACTTCCTCGGACGAGATGGCGGCGCTGTTCGCCGGGCGCCGGCCCGCCCTGCTCGCGGTCGGCGAACAGACCCCCGTCGCCGATCTCCCCGGCCCGCAACCGCCCGGTGCGCCCATCTACGTGCTGACCACCTCCGGCTCCACCGGCACGCCCAAGGCCGTGGTGGTCAGTCACGCGAACGTGGCCGCCATGCTCGCCGGCCGCGAATACCCCCACCGCGACGGCGAACTCGTCACCCTGTCCACCTGGCGGCTGACCGCCGACGGCGCGCTGATCCTGAGCCTGTGGGCGCTGACCCGGGGCGGCACCGCCGTCTTCCCCGCCTATCGCGAGCTACCCGACGCGGCCGCGGTCGGCGCGCTCATCCGGTCGGCGGGGGTCACGCACCTGTCCGCGACCCCATCGTTCTATCGACTCCTGCTGCCGCACCTGGCGGTCGACGCCACGCCCGAACTGGTCTCGATAGCGGGTGAGGCGTTCCCGCCGCCGCTGGCCGCCCGGCATCGCGAGGCGCTGCCCGAGGCCGTCCTGCTCAACGAGTACGGACCGACCGAGGCCACGGTGAGCTGCCTCTGGCACACCGTCCCCGCCGGGACCGATCCCGAGACCGTGCCGATCGGCACCCCCGTACCGGGTTCGTCCGCCTATGTTCTGGGCCCCCAACTGATTCGGCTCGCACCCGGTGAGATCGGCGATCTCTACATCGGCGGCGATCAGATCACCGACGGCTACGCCGCCCGCCCCGCGCTCACCGCGGGCCGCTATGTGGCCGACCCCTTCACCGAGGATCCGGGCGCGCGGATGTACCGCACCGGCGATCTCGCCCGCGTGGACGAGCGGGGCGAGATCGAGTTCCTCGGGCGCGACGACGCCCAGATCAAGATTCGCGGGGCGCGGGTGGAGCGCCACGCGGTGGAGGCGGTCATCGAAACCCATCCCGCCGTCCGGCACGCGGTCGTGCTGGATGTGGCCGATGCGGACGGCATCACCGAGCTGTTCGCCTTCGTTGTCCCACGGGATGTTTCGAGCCGACTGGACACCGTCGAGCTGGCCCGGTTCTGTGCCGGTCAGCTGGTGCCCATGGCGGTGCCGAACCGTTTCCTGCCCATCGACACCCTGCCCATCGCCGCCGCCGGAAAGCTCGACGAGGCGGCCATGCGCGCCCGGGCCCGCCGGCGCGCCGCGGGCGCCGCCGTCTCGCGGGCGGGCTGGCGCGAGCGCGAGCGCGAACTCGCCGAACTCTGGGAGCTGGTCCTCGAACACGGCGAATTCGACCGGGACGACTCGTTCTTCGAACTGGGCGGCAATTCCCACCGGGTCGTGTTCCTGCACCTGCAGCTCGAACAGCGCTGGCCGGGCGCGCTGCGCGTGGGACGACTCTTCGATCTGCGCACCATCACCGAACAGGCCGAGGCCATCGACGCCGCCCTCGCCGGGCCGGCCGATCCGCCCGGCCCCGATCACCCCGGATCCACAGGCGATTCCGCGCTCGCGCCCACCGGCGCGGTCACCACCGCGGCGTTCGAGCTGTGATCCGGCAGGAGCACCTCATGTCCGACACCGTCAGCAGCAGTGCCGATTTCGCGGCCCGGGACGGCGATATCGCCGTCGTCGGCATCGGCGCGCGCTTTCCCGGCGCCGCCGATCTGGCCGAGTTCCGCGCGAACCTGCGCGCCGGGCACGACGCGGTCGGCCCCATGCCCGCCGAGCGCATCGCCGCCACCGGCCTGGATCCCGCCGCCGGGTACCTGCCCATGGGCCACCTGACCGAGATCGAGCAGTTCGATCACCGCTTCTTCAACCTGTCCCGCCGCGAAGCGTCGGTGATCGACCCGCAGCAGCGCATCGCCCTGTCGCTGGCGCAGCGGGCCGTCGAGGACGCCGGGTACCCGATCGCGCACCTGGCCGCGAGCGATACCGCGGTTGTGCTCAGCGCCTCGCAGTCGAGCTACCACGCCTTCCCCGTCGATCCCGGACCGCTGAGCCTGCTCGGCAACGCAGGATTCGCCGGCGCGGCCCGGATCGCGCATCTGCTCGGGCTCACCGGACCGTGCTACAGCGTGGACAGCGGTTGCAACAGCGCCCTGGTCGCGGTGCACCGGGCCTGTCGCGAATTGTCCGGCGGGGACGCCGATTACGCGCTCGCGGGCGGGGTGTCGGTGCGCGTGCCCGGCACTCCGTCCTGGGGCGGCGGCGTCTTCACCGAGATCCTCTCGCCCGGCGGCCGCTGCCGGGCCTTCGACGCCGACGCGGACGGCACGGTCGGCGGTGAGGGCGGTGCGGTGCTGCTGCTGACCACCGTGGCCCGGGCCCGCGCCGATCGCGCGCCCATCCACGCCGTCATTCGCGGCAGCGCCACCCTGCACAACGGGCACGCCGCGGCCACCATCAGCACCCCCAGCGCCACCGCCCAGGCCCGGGTCATCGCCAAGGCGTGGCGATCGGCCGGGGCGAGCACCGCGGCGGCGGGCTATCTGGAGACGCACGGCTCGGGCACCCGGCTCGGCGATGCCATCGAATTGGAAGGCATCACCGCCGCTTTCGGTGATCACCCGCTGCTGCCGATCGGTTCGGTGAAGACCAATATCGGCCACCTCGACCACGCCTCCGGTATCGCGGGCCTGGTCAAGGCCGTGCTGGGCGTCGCACACGCCGAGCTGTACCCGAGCCTGCATTTCAGCAGGCCGACCGGCGACATCGATCTCGCGGTCGCCCGTATCGAGGTGCTGACCGCGGCCCGCCCGTGGCCCGGCGACGCACCCCGGATCGCGGGGGTGAGCTCGTTCAGCCTCGGCGGCAGCATCGCGCACTGCGTGGTGGCGCAACCACCCGCCGAACCCGCCCGCCCGGACCGGGGCGCGGATCGGCCCCGCCTGGTCGGCATCTCGGCGCGCACCCCGCGAGCCCTGGCCGCCTTGACCGCCGATCTCACCACCGCCCTGTCCGCACCGGAGCCGCCGGCCCTGGACGACGTCGCCTTCACCCTCGGTGTGGGCCGCGCCCACTACGCCCACCGGTACGCGGTAACCGCGTCGAGCACAGCGGATCTCGTGCGGCGTCTGCGGGCGCTGCCGCCCGCCGACCGCACGGCCGCGACCCGCCCGCCCCGGGTGGTGCTGCTGCTGTCTCCGGACGCCCCGCCGATGCCGGTCGATTCCGGCGCGGTGCTGCCCGCCCAGCTGCCCGCGACCGGCGCCACCGCGGCGGTGCTGGCGGGCCAGTGCGCGATCCACGATCGCCTGCGCGACTGCGGCATCGAGTTCGCCGCCATCCTCAGCGCCGGCTCGTCCCGCTTCGTGTCCCGGTACCTGCTCGGTTCGCGGGCCGAGGTCACCGCCCCCGAGATCGAGGGCGCGGTCGCGACCGTGGACATCGAACGACTGGCGCACGCGGCGCGCACCCTGACGACCCAGGGCCCGGTCGTCTTCCTCGAACCCGCTCGCGGGGGCCGGCTCGGCGAGCTGCTCGCCACCGAACTACCCGAGGCCGAAATCATCGGCCCCGCCGACGATTCCGCGGGTCTGCCGGGCCTGCTCGGACAGCTCTACACGGCCGGGGTCGATCTCGACTGGGGTGCTTTCGCACCGGCCGACGCCCGGCGTATCCGGTTGCCCGGGCATCCGCAGCTCACCTCCCGCTGCTGGATCGACATTCCCAGCCACTGGCACACCGGCGCACAGCCGCCCGCGTCCACCGCGGCCGCGTCCACCTCGGTCGTGGCATCCCCGGCCGCCGGACCGGATCCGGACCGCTGGCTGCGCGCCACCCTGGGCGAATTGCTCGGCGCGGACACCGATCTCGACGGCGACGCCGACTACTTCGAGCTCGGCGGCAATTCCATCATCGCGGTGCAGCTGGTGGAACGCATCGAGGAGGCCTTCGGCTTCCGCCCCAAACTCCTCGATATCTATGAGCGGCCTCGGCTTTCGGAGTTCAGCGCGCTGCTGGCCGCGGGCGCCGATCGCACCGCCGTGCCCGCGCGCGCGGCGATCCCGGCCCTGGTGGCCCATGACGAGCCGGTCATGTCCTCGGGGCAGGAACGGATGTGGTTCCACCACCAATTCGATCCCGGCACCACGCTCTACAACTATCCGGTGGTGCAGCTGCTGCGCGGCGGCATCGACATCGACGCCCTGCACGGCACTTTCGAGGATCTGGCCGAACGGCACGAGACGCTGCGCTACAACTTCGCCGAGCAGGACGGCGCGCCGGTGCTGCGGATTCGGCCCCGGCTGGGGGAGTTCTTCCGCCGGGTGGACGTCTCGGCCGCCCCCGATCCCACCGCGGCCGCCCACGAACTGGTCCGCGCCGCGGCGCAGCGGCCCTTCGACCTGGCGAACGATCCGCTGGTCCAGGTGCTGGTGATCACCATCGCGCCCGAAACCCATGTGCTCCAGCTCAGTTGCCACCACGCCGTCACCGACGGGGCGACGCCGACCATCCTCGCGCGCGAGATCCCCGAGCTGTACGCCGCGCGCCGGGCGGGCCGCCCGCACACCCTGGCCCCGCTGCCCATCCGGTACCGCGACTACGCCGCCTGGCACCGCGAACTGCTGGCCGGTTCGGCACTGGATCACGAACTCGCCTACTGGACAGCGAAACTGGCGGACGCGCCACTGCTGCACCTGCCGACCGACTTCCCGCGTCCGGCCCGCAAGACCTTCGTCGGCGACCTGTACCCGTTCACCATTCCCGGTGCGCTGCTGAACGATCTGCGCGGACTGGCCCAGCGCGAGTCGGTGTCGCTGTTCGTGGTGCTGCTCAGCGCGCTGTACCTGACGCTGGCCCGGCACAGCGGCCAGCGCGACATCGTCGTCGGCACCCCGACCACCGGCCGGGGGCGGCGCGAATTCGACGATCTCATCGGCTATTTCAACAGTACCGTCGCCCTGCGCGCCGACTTCGGCGGCGATCGCGAACTCCCCGAACTGCTGGCCCGGGTTCGGTCCGTGGTCCTGGAAGCCCTCGAACACCAGCAGATTCCCTTCGACCGCGTGGTCAACGCCCTGGTGGAGCGGCGCGATCTCGCCCGCACCCCGCTGTTCGACGTCCTCTACATCCACCAGGTGACCCCGCGCCTGAAACGCGTCGACGAGGCCGCCACCGAACTGTTCGACCCCGATCACTCGGCCGGTCACGAGTACGGCGGATTGCCCACCGGCACCGCCAAATTCGACCTCACCCTGGTCACCTTCGAATTCACCGACGATCCGGACGCCGATATCGGGGCCTGCTGGGAATACAGCACCGAGCTGTTCACCCGGCAGACCGTCGCCCGGGTCAACGCCGATTTCCTGCGCATCCTCGAAACGATGGCCGAGGCCGCGGTGAACGCAACCGCGCCGCCCGTCCTGGCCGCCCTCATCGACGATCCGCGCGCCCGGACGCCGGAAACCCAGGTGCCCACCGACTTCCCGCGCACGGGGCTGACGAGCCACACCCTGGATACGGTGTCGGACACCGTGCGGCCGGCGGAGGTGTACTCCGAATCCGCGCTGCACGACACGGCCCTGGCGGCCTTCGCGGTGTTGCTCACCTGGTACACCGGCGCCGATCGGGTCGTGATCGGGCTGCCGGAAACGGTTACGGGACAGCCGGGTACGGCCGAGCTCGACCTGAGCGGCGATCCGACCTGGACGGGCCTGCTCGAGCGGGTGGGCGCGGCGGCGCAGGCTCCCGCGGTCGGCGGCGCACCCGCGGCGGTGAGTTTCCACGGCACGTCGACCGGCCCGGTCTCCGCCGAACCTCGAACCGAACTGGCGCTGTCCTGCCCCCGGACGCACCCCGGCACCGTCGTGCTGCGTCTGCACTACGCGACCGAACTGTTCGAACACGCCTCGGCCCTGGCCATGCTGGCCGATCTGCGCAGGCTGTTCGAAGCCCTGCCCGCGCGGCCGGCCGCCGCGGTCCTCGAGACCGCGAGCGCGGCCCTCGACAGCGAATTGGAGGTGATTCCGTGAGCACCGAAACCCTGGTCGGCGTCGTCGGCGCGGGCGTGATGGGAACGGGTATCGCACAGTGCCTGGCCCAGTCCGGCATTCCGGTCGTCGTGGTGGAATCCGACGCGACCGCCATCGCCCGCGCGCAGCGGGAACTGCGCTCGGCGCTGCGCCTGGCCGCCCTGCTCGGGCGCGGTGCGCGCGGCACGACCCTGGAAGCGGTCTCCGGGCGGATTCGCTGGTCCGCCGACCTGGCCGAGCTGTCCGATGCGAGTTTCGTCATCGAATCGGTGACCGAGCGCATCGATCTCAAGCGTGAGATCTTCGGCGCGCTGGATCGGCACTGCCCGCCCGGCACGATCTTCGCCACCGGCACCTCCGCCGTCCCCGTCGCCGATCTGGCCGCCCGCACGAACCGGCCCGATCGGGTGCTCGGGCTGCACTTCATGAACCCCGCCCCGCTGACCGAGGTGGTGGAGGTGATCACCGGCGCGCAGACCGCCCCCGGCGCCCTGGCCCGCGCGCTCGCGCTGCTCGACGCCCTCGGCAAACAGGGCATCGTGGTCGGCGACGGTCCCGGGTTCGTCATCAATCGGATCCTCATGCTGTGCATCGCCGAAGCCGCCGAGGTCACCGCGACCGGCGTGGACGCGGACACCGTCGACGCCCTGTTCGAGGGCTGCCTCGGGCACCGCATGGGCCCGCTGCGCACCGCAGACCTCATCGGTCTCGACAATGTGCTCGACACCCTCACCGTGCTGCGCGAGACGACCGGCGACGATCGCTACCGTGTGCCGGGCCCGCTGGCCGATCTGGTGGCCGCAGGCCGCTTCGGCCGCAAGACCGGCGGGGGATTCCATGACTACGCGTGAGACGACCGCGCCCGCCGCGGCGATGCCCGCGGGCCTGGCCGATTCGCCCCTGCTCGACGGCCTCGCCGGGCTGGGCTCGCTGGCCCGGCGCAGCGGCGGGGTGGCGGCGGTGGTGCTGGCCGGACTGGCGGTGCACGCGCACCGCCGCACCGGTGCGACCCGCGTGACGGTCGGCCACCGCTTCGGCGCGAACATCCTGCCGGTCGCGGTCCCGCTGCGCCCGCTGGAGAGCTTCGACGTCATCGCCAAGCGCGTGGGCGCGGAGTTGCGCCGCGGCCGCGACGAGACTCGCGCCGGGGGCACACCGGACGAGCCGCCCGCATTGATTGCCGCGCAGCACGATTCCGGGTGGCGCGCCGAGGTGCCGCGCGCCGAGCAGCCGGCGTTCCTGCGCCTGTTCGCCGCGCTCCTGCTCACCCCGTCCACGCCGATCGCCCACCTGGACATCGTCACCCCGGATGAGCTGCGCAGGCTGCGCGAGATCAACGACACCGCGCACGACATCGGCGACGGCGCGGAGCCGACGGCGATGACCGCGCAGGCACGGGGCGTCTCCGACGCAGCGGCACAGGGCGTTTCCGCAGCGGCGGCTATGGCTGACTCTGCTGGGGCACCGGGCGTTGTGCCAGTGACACGAAGCGTCTCCGCGGCGGCACAGGACGACCCTGCGGATGTGGCATCGGGCGTTGCGGCGGCGCGGCGTGACTCTGCGGCTGTGACACAAGGCGTTTCGGCGGCATCGGCACAGAACGACTCGGCGGCAGTGGCACCAAGCGTTTCTGCGGCGGCGATAAAGGGTGTTTCGGCGGCAGAGCGGCAGAGTCTGTCCACCGCAACGGCTTTGGACGGATTCGAGGCCGTGGTCCGGCGGCAGCCCGGGGACGTCGCGCTGGTGCTGGGCGACCGGACCCTCACCTACGCGGAACTGCACGCGCGCGCCGAGCGCACGGCCCGCTGGCTGCGCGGGCAGGGCGTCGGGCCCGAGGCGGTCGTGGGGCTGGCCCTGGACCGGTCGATCGAGGCCATCGTCGCCACCTACGCGGTGCTGCTGGCGGGCGGGGCGTACGTGCCCCTGGACACGACCCAGCCGTCCGAACGCCTGGAACGCATTCTGCGGGTTGCCCGTCCACACTGCGTGCTCAGCGACGGGCGCACCGACTTCGCGGCCGCGGGTGTGCCCGTGCACCGGATCGGCGACCTCGATCTCGACGCGTACGACGGCACCCCGCTCACCCCCGGCGCTCGTCCGGACAATCTGGCCTACCTCATGTTCACCTCCGGATCGACCGGAGCCCCGAAGGGTGTCGCCGTCACCCACGCCGCGCTCACCGCGCACCTGGCCTGGATGACCCACCACCTAGGCCTGGACCGCACCGACGCGGTGCTGCAGAAGACCCCCGTCACCTTCGACGTCTCCATCTGGGAACTGTTCTGGCCCTTGCACATCGGCGCGCGCCTGGTCATCGCGCCACCGGGGGCCCAACAGGATCCGGCGGAGCTGGCCCGCCAGATCACCGCCCACCGCGTCACCACCGTGCAATTCGTCCCCTCGACCCTGACCGCGCATCTCAACGCCACCGCCGAGGTCCCCGCCGGGCTGCGCCGGGTGCTGCTCATCGGCGAGACGCTCACACCCCAACTCGCACAGCGGTTCACCGCCGCGAGCCCCGCCGAGCTGCACAACCTGTACGGTCCGACCGAGGCGACCGGCGCGGTCTCGGGCTACCCGGTGCCCGCGGGCCCGATCGCGCACGTCCCGATCGGCGGGCCCGGCTGGAACACCCGCGCCCACGTCCTGGACGCCGCCCTGCGTCCGGTGCCCGACGGAACCGACGGCGAGCTCTACCTCGCGGGAGTTCAGCTGGCCCGGTGCTATCGGGACGACCCGGCCCGCACCGCAGCGCATTTCGTCGCCGACCCGTTCGGAGTCGGCGGCCGCCTCTACCGCACCGGCGATATCGTGCGCTGGAACCTGGCCACCGGTGAACTCGATTACGTCGGCCGCCGCGACTTCCAGATCAAACGCCATGGCGTGCGCATCGAACTCGGTGAGATCGAAGCGGCCCTGGCCGCCTGCGCACCGGTCGCGCAGGCGGTGGCCGTGCAACGCGCCGAGGGCCGCGTCATCGGCTACGTCGTCCCGGTGCCGGGCCGGGTGTGCGCCGAATCCGCACTGCGCCGCGAACTCTCGGACCGGCTGCCCGCCGCCATGCTGCCGGACGACTTCGTGGTGCTGGACGCCCTGCCGATGAACCCCGCGGGCAAGGTGGATCGCGCGGCCCTGCCCGCGCCCACGGCGCAGGTCTCTACCCGTGCGCCGCGGACGCCCGCCGAGGTCGAGCTGGCGGCGGCCTTCGCGGAGGTGCTCGGCCGCGACGGCGTCGGCGCCGACGAGTCCTTCTTCGCACTCGGCGGCGACAGCGTCATGTCGATCCTGCTGGTGTCCCGCGCCCGTGCCCGCGGCCTGCTGTTCACCGCCCAGCAGGTGTTCGAGTTCCCCACCGTCGCGGGTCTGGCCGCGGTCGCGACCGGCGAAACGGCCGACGCCCCGGCCGAACTGCCCGGCGGGGGAGTGGGCGAGGTGCCGCTGACCCCCGCCATCGCGGCGCTGATCGCGCACGCCGGATCGGCGGGCCGTGACGCCCAGGCCGGCTTCCGCCGCTACGCCCAGACCATGGTCCTCGAGCTGCCCGCCGGCCTCACCGCGGCCACCCTGCACGCGGTCCTGGCCGCGGTCCTGGATCGTCACGAGATGTTGCGCGCCCGCCTCTACCGGGACGCGAGCGGAACGTGGCGGCTGTTCGCCGACCCGGTCACGGCCGTCGGCCTCGGCGCGATCCTGCGCCGGGTCGAGATGCCTGTCGACACAAGCGATTCCGAGCGCGTCGAGATCCTCGCCCGCGAGTTCGACGCCGCCGCCGATCGCCTGGATCCGGCGAACGGTCTCGTACTCCAAGCCGTCTGGCTCGAGCCCGCCGACGGCGGTCCCGGCCGACTGCTCTTGGTCGTGCACCACATCGCCGTGGACGGCGTGTCCTGGCGAATCCTCGTGCCGGACTTCATCTCCACGTGGACGCGGATCGGCGCGGGCGCCCCCGCGACGCTGCCCGCCGGTGGCACCTCCATGCGGCGGTGGGCGCACATCCTGCACGAGCAGGCGGTCACCGCGGACCGCGCCGCGGAGCTGGACCACTGGCGGGAACTGCTCACCGTCCCGCAGCCGCCGCTGGCGGGCAGGCCCCTCGACGCCGCCATCGACACCGCGGCGACCGTGCGCCGGATCCAGGTCGACCTCGACGAGACCGCCACCACCGCGGTGGTTTCCACCATTCCGGACCTGTACCGCACGACCGCCAACGTCGCGCTGCTCACCGCGCTCGCGGTGGCCGTCACCCGCTGGCGGCACACCCGCGCGGACACCGGCAGCACGCTGCTCGTGCACCTCGAAGCGCACGGCCGCGACGCCGAAGTGGCTCCGGGCGTTGACCTTTCCCGCACCGTCGGGTGGTTCACCGCGGCCTTCCCGTGCCGTTTCGATCTCACCGGCATCGACCTGGACGACGCCCTGGCGGGCGGCCCGGCCCTGGGCGCTGCCGTGCGGGCGGTGAAGGAACAGTTGCGCTCGATCCCCGGCACCGGCCTGGGCCACGGTCTGCTGCGCCACCTGAATCCGGCGACGGCGGGCGAGCTCTCGGCCGAACCGGCCCAGCTCGCCTTCACCTATCTCGGCGCGATCGCCACCATCGGCTCGGGCCCCTGGCTGCCCACCGGCGAGTTCACCGCACCTGCGGCGCTGCCACCCGCCACCGCGCTGTCGGTCGACGCCCTGGTCGCCGATCACCGTCTGCGGGCGGGCTTCTCCTTCCCCGAGACGCTGTTGCGCGCCGCGGAGATCCACGCGCTCACCGGCCTCTGGTCGAATGCGCTCGCGGCCCTGGCCCGGCACAGCGTCCTCCCCGGCGCGGGCGGGCACACGCCCTCGGATTTCCCGCTGGTCGCGCTCACCCAGCACGACATCGACACGCGCACGGCGCGATTCCCCGGCCCGATCGACATCTGGCCCCTCACCCCGATTCAGGACAAGTTCGCCCGGTACGCCCTGCACGAGGTCGACACCGTCGACCCGCACACCATGCAGCTGCTGCTCACCGGCACCGGCGCCCCGGACCTGACCCGGCTGCGGGCCGCCGCCCAGCACCTCGTCGACCGGCACGCGACCTTGCGCACGGCGTTCGTCGACACCGCCGCCGGACACCCGGTGCAGATCGTCACCGCGGCCGCGGCGGTGCCCTGGCGGGAAATCGACCTGCGCGCACGGCCCGGCGAGATCGAGGCCCTGCTGCTGGACGAGCAACTCCGGCCTTTCGATCTCGAGACCCCGCCGCTGCTCCGATTCCTGTTCCTGCGCGTGGACGACACGCACTGGCGGCTGTCGGTCACCAATCACCGCCTGCTGTTCGACGGCTGGTCCTTCCCCGTGCTGATCCGCGAACTGCTCGTCGCCTACGCCGCCGGTCCCGAGGCGGCCCCGGACGACGCCGGAATCTTCCGGGCCTTCCTGCGCTGGCGGAGCGAACAGGACGACCGGGCGACCGCACGGGCCTGGCGCGCCGAGCTGTCCGAGCCGAGCGCGCCGACCCTGCTGACCGCGCCCGGAGCGGAACCTCCCGACCCCGCCGTTCCGCAGGCCGAGCACCGGAGCACGCTGGCCGGGGCTACAGCCCGCGGATTGTCCAGGCTGGCAACCGAAGTCGGCGTCACCCTCAACACCATCGTGCAGACCGCGTGGGGCCTGGTGCTCGGCGAGCTGACCGGTGAGACCGACGTGCTGTTCGGCACCGTGGTGTCCGGGCGGCCCGCGCACCTGCCCGGCATCGAGTCCGCGGTCGGCCAATTCATCAACACCGTGCCGGTGCGCGTGCGGTGGGATCCGGCCCGGCCGATCGGGGTCCTGCTCACCGAACAGCAGGCGGCCCAGGCCCGGCTGCTCGATCACCAGTACGCCGGTCTCGCGGAGATCGAGGACGCGGCCGGTGTGCCGGTGCGCGCCGCATTCGACACCCTGCTGCTGTTCGAGTCCTATCCCGTCGACGTGGAAAGCCTCTATGCCGCGGCGGCTTTCGACGACGTCGCGCTCACCCGCCTGGAATCGCGCGAAGCCACCCTGTTCCCGCTCATGGTCACATTCTGGCCGAACGACGGCCTGCACCTGGCAGTCAACTGGCACCGGTCGCTGGTGCCCGCCGACGTAGTCGCCCGCGCCGTCGAGCACCTGCACACCGTCCTGGACCTGCTGGCAGCGCCGGGGTCCGCCGAAACCACCGTCTCGGCGCTGAACACGAAGGGCCGCAATGTCTGAACACAGCCACCCCCTGACCGTCGCGCAGCAGGAGGTGTGGGCCGGAGCGGTACTCGACGAATCCGGCCGCAAATATCTCAACGGCGGCTACGTACACATTCGGGGACGGATCGACGTCGCGATCTTCGAACAGGCGCTGCGCACGGTCATCGCGGGCAGCGAGACCCTGCGCGTGCGAATCGACGCGACCGGCCCCGAACCGCGCCAGCTCGTCACCGAGCTCGCGGACTGGCCGTTGCGCCGCGGGGACTTCAGCGCCGAGCCCGATCCGATGGCCGCGGCCCTGGCATTCATCGACCACGAACTCACCAGGCCCTTCGACATGGCGGCCGCGCCGCTGTTCGACCATCACCTGCTCGATCTCGGCGCAGCGGGCCACCTGTGGAGCGTGCGAGTTCATCACGTCATCTGCGACGGCGCGTCCTCGCTGGCCATGGTGCGCCGGGTGGCGAGCGTCTACACCGAACTGCTTGCCGGGCAACCGGTCTCGGAAGCCGTCTTCGACACCGTCGCAGCCCTGCTCGACGCCGACACCAAATACCGTGCCTCGCACCGGTATGCCGGCGATCGAGAGTTCTGGTCCGGCCGCCTCGACGGCGTCGGCGAAGCGCCCGCCTTCACCCAGCCGCCCGTCCCCGAACACGCCGCCGAACCGATTCGGCACTCCGGATATCTCACCGCGGCACAGTGGCGGCGGGTCCGCGCCGGAGCCGACCGCTTCGACGTGAGCTGGCCCGCCCTGCTGGCCGCGACCACCGCGCTGCTGCTGCACGCCGACACCGGGGCGCGCACGGTGGTGCTCGGGCTGTCGGTCCCGGCCAAACGGTCCTGGCACGCCTTCGGCATGACCTCCAACGTGGTGCCGCTGCGCCTGGACATCGATCCCGCGGGCACCGTCGGCGACCTGGCCCGCGCGGCCCAGACCGAGTCTCGAATCATCCTGCGCCACCAGCACTATCGCTGGTTCGACATGCTCACCCACGGACTGGTCCCGGACAATCTCGGCTGGGCCGCCGGTCCCATGCTCAACATCCTGCCGATGGCGCGGGAACTGGCCTTCGGCCCCGTTCGCGGCACCCTGCACCACATTTCGGCCGGCGCGCCCGCCGACTTCGGGATCGGCGTCTACGACAACGGCGACGGCCCGCTGCGCATCGACTTCGACACCGCCTCCGATCGCTGGCCCGCAGCCGATCTCGCGATTCGGCACGACCACTTCCTGGCCACCCTGACCGCCGTCGCCGACGCCGCCGACGACCAGGTGCTCGCCGGCATCCGCAGCGGCCGCGAAGCGGACGGCGCGATCGGGCGCGGACCCGTGATCGAGATCGGCGACCGGCCGGTGGCAGCGGTTTTCGAAGCGGTCGCGCGCGAGCATCCGGACCGCCCCGCGCTGTGGGCCGCGGGCGGCGAGCACACCTATCGGGGGCTCAATGCCCGGGCCAACCGGCTCGCGCACCACTGGGCGCGGGAGCACGACGTCCGGCTCGGCACCCCGATCGGCATCGGCCTGCCGCGCTCCCCGGAGCTGATCGTGGCCTTCCTGGCCATCCTCAAACTCGGCGCGCTGTGCGTACCGGTGCACGACGACGATCCCGGCGAACGGGTCGAACAATTGATGCGGCACACCGGAACCCGGATCCTGCTGCGCGCGCACGCCGACATCGTGGCGGCCGAGCGGGCCGCACGCTCGTGCCCCGAGACCGATCCCGGCCGCGTGATCCCGATGGATCTCCCGGCCTGGCTGATGTTCACCTCCGGCTCCACCGGCATGCCCAAGGGTGTCGAGATCACCCACCGGGCGCTGGTCGAGCGGGCACTGGACAGCATCGGCAGCGGCCCCGAACACGCACGGCTGCTGTTCCATTCGCCCTACAACTGGGACATCGCGGCGTACGAGCTCTGGATGCCGCTGCTCACCGGCCGCACCGTCGTCATCGCGCCCCCGGGCCGGCTCTCGGCGGGTGACTTCCGGGACGTGCTGGCCGCGGGCGAGGTCACCGCGGTCTTCCTCACCGCGGGACTGCTCCAGGTGCTGGCCGAGGAGATCCCGGACAGCCTCGGGCGGCTGCGCGTGCTGTCCTCGGCGGGGGACGTGGTGCCGCCGGACGCGGTGCGCGCGGTGCACGCCGCCGGGCCCGAGGTGCAGATGCTCAACCACTACGGTCCGGTCGAGGCCACCGCCTTCGCCACCGCGCAGGTGATCGCGGACGCCGGGGACGGCGACGAGCCGCTGCCCATCGGGACCGCGGTCGACAACACGATCGTGCTGGTGCTGGACACCATGCTGCGGCCGGTGCCGCGCGGCGCCGTGGGCGAGATCTATCTCGCCGGTGCGGGATTGGCGCAGGGCTACCACCGGCTGCCGGGGCTGACCGCGCAGCGCTTCGTCGCGGACGTCTCCGGAGCGCCCGGCGCGCGCATGTACCGCACCGGCGATTACGGCCGCTGGGACGAGCGCGGCGCATTGCGCTTCCTGGGTCGCGGGGACCGGCAGGTCAAGATCAACGGCATTCGGGTCGAGCCCAGCGAGGTCGAGGCGGCGCTGCGCCGCGCACCCGGGGTCACCGCGGCCGTGGTCACCGTCCATCGCGGCCGTGCGGGAAAGTCGTTGCACGCCTACGTGGTCGCCGATACCGAGATCGACCCGGTGCGCTTCCGGGCCGAGCTGGCGCTGTCCCTGCCCGGCTACCTGGTTCCGACCGCGATCGTGCAGATCCCCGAGCTGCCGATCACCGCGCGCGGCAAGGTCGACCGCAACGCGCTGCCCGCGCCGGCCGACACCGCCGGGGCGCAACCGGCGCGGACCCCGCGCCAGCAGATCCTCGCGGGCCTGTTCGCCGCGGCCATCGGCGTGGACCGGGTCGGGATGCACGACGACTTCTTCCGGCTCGGCGGGAATTCGCTCTCGGCCATCCGTCTGGTCGGCTCGGTCACCGAGACCATGAACACGGTGGTGACCCTGCGCGATGTCTTCGAGGCCCCGACCGTGGCAGATCTGGAACGCCGCCTGCTCGATCGGCACGGCGACCCGGTCGCCGCGCGGCCGCGGCTCGGCGAACTGCCCCGGCCCGCCGCGATCCCGCTGAGTCCGGCCCAATTGCGGCTGTGGACGGTCAACTACCTGAGCGAGGGCCGGGCCGACTACCTGCTGCCCGCCGCACTCGACCTGCACGGCGACATCGACCCGGACGCGGTGCGCGCCGCCGTCGACGACGTCGTGCGCAGGCACGAGGCGCTGCGCACGGTGCTGCCGTACACCGCGGCCGGTCCGGTCCAGCGGATCGCCGAGTTCGCGCCCGGGGCAACCGATTTCGAGGTGGTCGAGATCGGCCCGGAAGCCGCCGACGCGGCCGTGGCCGCCGAGACCCGGCGCGGCTTCCGGCTCATGACCGAACCGCCGCTGCGCGTCCGGCTCTACCGCCTCGCCCCGGACCGGCATCTGCTGCTGGTGGTGCTGCACCACAGCGCGGGCGACGGGGAGGCCATGGTCACCCTGTTCCGCGACATCGAATTCGCCTACCGGGCAAGGGCTCTGGGAAGCGAGCCGGAATGGGCCGCGCCCGCGGTGCAATTGGCGGACTACACGGTGTGGCTCGAGAGCGTCACCGGGAACGAGGCCGATCCCGCCGGCACGGCCCACCGAGCGGCCACGTACTGGAACACCGAACTGGCGGACCTGCCCGCCGAAGCCGCGCTGCCGACGGACCGGCCGCGCACCGAGCGCACCGACAGCTCGGTCGGGTCGGTGGCGCTGGCCCTGTCGCCGCACACCCACGCGCGCGTGCTCGATACCGCCCGCCGTTGCGGCGCGAGCACCTACACCCTGCTGCACGCCGCGCTGGTGTGCGCGCTGCAACGGCTCGGCGCGGGGCAGGATCTGCTCGTCGGCACCGCGCTGAGCGGGCGCGACACCGAGGAACTGGATTCGGTGCTCGGCTGCCTGGTGCACACCGTGCTCATTCGCACCCGCACCGCCGAGACCCGGACCTACCGCGACCTGGTCCGACAGATCCGGGACCGCCTGCTCGACGCCCACGAGCACAAGGAGTACCCGTTCGACCGGCTGGCCGAGCGCCTGCGCCCGGCCGGGGCCGCGGCGAACCATCCACTGCCGCAGATCATGACCACCTACTCCCGCGATATCGAACCCGCCGGCGACGACGCCGGGCTCGGCGTGCGCCTGCGCACCCTCGCCCAGCACCGCATCGAATTCGAGCTGCTGCTGGACCTGCGGGAGATGGTGACCGGGGCGGGCGCGCCCGGCGGCATTCGCGGTGATCTGCGCTACGCCGCCGAACTCTGGTCGCCCGAGACCATGAATACGCTGGCCACCGCCATGACGGAGGCCCTCGAGGCGATGTGCGGCGATATCGACGCCGCGGTGCTGCCGGCGGAACAGGTGGCCGCCGGCTAGCCGAATCGGTCTCCGTCCCAACGGATCACACCGCGTCGAACAGGTAGCCCCCAATTCTTGGGTGAAGTGAATTAATTTCAAAGTTCGAAGTGGTGTTCCCGGACGCGCTAGTGTGCGTGCGGCAAGTTGCGTTGGTGAGAGGTAAATCGGATGTTCGGCGTCGGTGGACGGTGGCTGTTGTGTGCCACGGTGGCCCTGCTCGCGGCCACGGTGCCGAATGCGGGAGTCGTGCGGGCGGATCCCGCTCCCGCGGGACACACGCTGGTGGTACTCGGCGACTCGTACGCCGCCAACCCGGCGTGCGACGCGGTGATCGTGAAGTGCGTCGATCCGGCGAAGACCGGGCTGGCCTCCTGCCTGCGCGGCCCGACCTCCTGGCCGCTCGAACTGGCCGCCCGCATGCGGCTCGAACCGGGCGACGTCACGAACAATTCGTGCTCGGGCTCGACCATCGACACCGGCCCGACCACCGCGAACGGCGAAGAGGTCCGCGGTCGGGACGGTTACACCCTGGCCCAGCAGACCCTGAACGCCGCGCAGAACGGCGCGTTCGGGTCGAACACGGCGGTGGTCGCCATCCAGATGGGCTTCAACGACTCCTGGCCCCGCGACGCCACCCTCGCGCCCGCCGCGAACCTGGTGTTCACCTGCGTCTTCAACGTCGTGCAGGGCTGCGACGAGAACGCCGTCGCCGAGGGCCGCTGGCCGGACCCGGACTCGGTCAACGGCGCCGCGTACGCCGATCGCGTGCGCAAGGTCGTCGACTTCGTCAAGTACTACGCCCCCAACGCCCAGGTCATGCTGGTCGGCTACCCCGAGGTGCTCGCGCCGAACGACACGGCCTGGTGCTTCGACGCCCTCGGCATCGTGCGCTGGGTCCAGCCGCAGGCGCGCGCGATGGTCGAGTTCTGGAACCGGCTGCAGAGCGCCCAGCGCGACGCGGCCGCCCTGCTCCAGATCGGTTTCGTGGACGTGCTCGAGGCGACCGCGGGCCACGGCCTGTGCTCGGCCGATCCCTGGTACACCGACTACCTCGATCCGCGGAACACCCTGTCCGGGTTGCCCTTCCATCCCACCCCGCCCGGGGACGCCGCCGTGGCCGCCACGGTCCACAGCCAGATCACGCGGACCCGCTGACGGTTCGCACTCGCCCGGCGGTCGTGTGCCGCCGGGAGCTCTTTCGGAGATTCGATGACCCTGACCCAGACCGCCGCCCCGGCGCCCGCCGTCGCGCCGCCACGCTTCGCCTGGCGCGGGGTGCTGCTGGTGTCCGGCGTGCTCACGCTGATCTGGTCGGTCTCCGCGGCTCGCTTCCAGTACGCGGGCGACGAGCTGTACTACCTCGCGTGCGGGCGGCGGCTCGCGGTCAGCTACGCCGACAACGGCCCACTGGTCCCGCTGATCGCGAGGCTGTGCGATCTGATCGCGCCCGGTTCGGAATTCGCGCTGCGGGTCCCGGGCCTGTTGATGCTCGTGGTCGCCTCGGCGCTCGCGGGCGCGGTGGCCTGTGAACTCGGCGCTCGGGCCCGGCTGCAGATGCTCGCCGCCGCCGGATTCGCCGCGTCCCCGCTGGTCTTCGCCTTCACGGTGCTGACCAGCGTCTCGTTCGACATCGCATTGCAAGCGCTGATCCTGTGGCTGCTGATCCGCTGGGTGCGGGTGCGCCGCGACCGGCTGCTCGTCGCCGCCGGGGTGGCCGCGGCGATCGACGTCCAGGACAAATGGCTCGTGCTGCTGCTGGCCGCCTGCGTCGGCGCGGGCGTCCTGGTCGCGGGACCGCGCGAGATCCTGGGCAGGCCGGCCCTGTGGCTGGGCCTGATCATCGGCGCCGCGTCCATGACGCCCGCCCTGCTCTGGCAGGCCACCCACGACTGGCCGCAGCTGGCCACCAACGAGGCCATCGCGCAGGAGAACAGCGCGGCCGTGGCGACGGTGGTCGCCATCATGGTGACCACGGGATTCCTCGGCGGCGGGCTGGGCCTGCTCGGCCTGTACGGCCTGGCCCGGGAGCCGAGGCTGCGCCCGTACCGGTTCCTGCTCATCGCCATCGCGCTCATGCTCGTCCTGGTGGTCGCGGCTCACGGCCGGTCCTACTACGTCGCCGGACTGCTGCCCGCGCTGTTCGGCGCCGGCGCGGCCACCCTGTCCGGACTGCTCGGCGTCCCGGCCACGCGCGTGGCGTGGCGTCGTACGTTCGTGACCCTCACCGCCCTGGCCGCGGCGCTGACCGCGTTCGTGGCGCTGCTGCCCTTCCCGCGCAGCTGGATCGTCCAACCGCCGCGGCCGCCGCTGGGCGCGCTGCAGCACTACGGCAACGATTACTGGTCCGACCTGGCCGACGCGGTGCACGAGGTGACCGCGAACCTGCCCGCCGCCGACCGCGCGAATGCCGCGATCGTCGCCTCGTCCTACGGTCAGGCCGGGGCCCTGGACCACTACGGGCAATCCGGTTGGCTCCCACCGGTGTACAGCCCGCACCGCGGGTTCGCCGGATTCGGCCCGCCACCGGACACGACCGGCACGTTCGTGTACGTCGGCCACGAGACCGGGCGCGAGCAACGCGAATTCCTGGCCGCCTTCACCGACACGACACTGGCGCGCCGGGTGCACGATCCGCTCGGCATCGGCGGGCAGAATTTCGGCATGGCCATCTGGATCTGCCGCGGCCCACGGGTACCCATGTCCGAGGCCTGGCCCACGCTGACCTATATGGTTGCTCCACCGACACCGTAAACACCGGTGCCGGTGCGACATTCATCGCTGTCGCCTCTTCGCCACGCCCCGGGGGGTGTACGCGGGCGGGCCTGGTAATCGAGGGAATTGCATTGATCAGTCTCAGGACCCGGGGCGTTCGCCCGCGCCGGCTCGGACCGGCCGTCGCCGTCGCCCTGCTCGCCGCGACGGTCTCGATGGGCGCGGTGGGCGCTCCCGGCTCGGCCCAGGCCGACCCGGCCGCCGAGGAGGGGCGCACGCTGGTCGTGCTGGGCGATTCGTTCGCCGCCAACCCCGCCTGCGACGGGGTGCTGGTCAAATGTGAAGGCGACAAGAACGCCTCGGCCTACGGCTGCTCGCAGCGCGACACCTCCTGGCCCGTGCAGTTGAGCGTGCTCATGGGCGTCGCCGGAACCCCGGACTTCGAAAACGCCACCTGCACCAACGCGTCCATCGATACCGGACCGGTCACCTCCACCGGCGAGGAGCTACCGGGCCGCGACGGCTACACCCTGTCGCAGCTGGCCATCAAGGCCGCGGCCAACGGCGCGTTCGGCCCGCGCACCAAGGTGGTCGCCCTGCAACTCGGCGCCAACGACGCGTGGCCGCGCGATTCGGCGACCGCCGCCGACGCCCCGACCCAGCTGATGTGCGCCTTCAACATGGAGCAGGGCTGCGACGTCGACACCGCGGCGGCACAGGACCGCTGGCCCCGCCTCGACGCCATCACCGGCCAGGCGTACGCCGAGCGCGTGCGCAAGGTCGTGGACTACGTGAAGTACTTCGCGCCCAACGCCCGGATCCAGCTCGTCGGCTATCCCGAACTGGCCCCGGCCGATTCGACCACCTGGTGCCTGGACGTGGCCGGCGTCGCCCGCTACGTGCAGCCGCGCGCCGGGGCGATCGACGAGTTCTGGAACCGCCTCGACGCCGCCGAACGCGAAGCGGCGCGGCTGCTCTCGATCGATTTCGTCGACGCCCGCGCGGCCACCGCCGGCCACGGGCTGTGCTCGGCCGACCCGTGGCTGCTGGGCGTGCTGGACCCGAAGGTGAACCTGGTCGGCCTGCCGTTCCACCCGTCCCCGCGCGGGGACGCCGCGGTGGCGGCCGCGGCGTTCGCCGGCGTCGGCTAGCGGCCGCCCGGCCGGGCCGGGGGCCGCACACCGCGGCGCAGCTGATCGAGATAGGCGTTGTACGCGCGCAGTTCGTCGTCACCGTGCCGGTCGGCGTACTTCTCGGCGATCGCGTTCTCGCGCGTTTCGTCGCGCCGCCAGCGGATGGCGAACACGATCACCACGATCAGCGCGACGGGTTCGCCGTACGACCAGGCGAGCCCGCCCGCGAACTTCTGATCGGCGAGCACGTCCAGGTTCCAGGCCGCGGGCGGGTCGGTGAACAACCCGATCATCGGCGCCGGGGCCATCATGAGGATGACGCCGATGAACACGTGCAGCGGCATCTCCACGAACAGATCGAAGAACCGGCCGAGGTTCGTCTGCCGCACCGGCAGCGGCCCGGTCGACAGCACCGGCACGACGAACAGGATGCCGCTCGCCAGGAAGAACACCTGGAGCAGCAGATGCCCGCCGAACGATGTCCCGAGCACGTCGAGCACATCGGTCAGATAGACGCCGTAGTAGCTGATCAGGAACACCGTGATGGTGACCCCCGGATGCAGCAGCACCCGTGCGGCCCGGCTGCGTAATCCGTTGAGCGCCAGCGCGACCGCGATCCGGCCCGCGCCCCGCCGCGGGGCGGCCCGCAGCAGCAGCACCCCGGGCGACCCCCAGACCAGCAGCGGCGGCACCACCATGGACAGCGTCAGGTGCGCGAACATGAAGGCGCTGAACACCTTGTACCCGTAGCCCTCGATCCCCAGGCCGGTGACCATCGCCAGCACCAGGCAGCCGCCGAGGAAACACGCGGTCCGCCACCACGGCCACCCTCGCCCGGTCGTTCGTCGTAGCCGGATCACCCCGGCCACGTACATCACCGCCGTGACTCCGGCGAGCACCGGGAGCACCGGCAGCGGTTGCGGGTCCCACGCCAGCATCGCCCCGAATGACGGGGGAGCGGTGGGCAATTCGATGAGGCCGCCGAGATGGCGCAGGCCGCTCACGACCGAGGTCTCCGCGCTACTCGGCGAGTGCGGCATCGATGGCCCCGATGAATTCGTCGGCGGAACTCGGGCGCAGCTGGACCCCGTCCAGGAAGAAGGTCGGCGTACCGCGCACACCGAGGGCGCGGCCGTCCTCGAAGTCCTGCCGCACGCGTTCCAGCGTCGCGGGATCGTTGTAGTCGGCCTCCCAGCGTGCGATGTCCAAACCGAGTTCCTGTGCGAACACACGGAATTCGGCGTCCTTGGCGACCCGCTGCTCACCCCAGCGCGCCTGATTGCGGTACATGGCCTTGTACATGCCCTCGAACGCGCCCTGCGCGGCCGCGGCCTCCACCGCCCGGGCGGCCCGTTCGGCGTTGAAGTGCGAGGGAATCGGGAAGTAGCGCACGACGAAGTTCACCCGCCCCGCGTACTTGGTGCGCAGATCCTCCACGAGCGGGAAGGCGGCCGCGCACGCCTCGCATTCGAAGTCGAGGAATTCGACCAGCGTCACCGCGTCGGGCGCGGCGGTGCCGAGCCGATGACTGTTCTCGCGCACCAGCAGTCCCGGCACGTCGGCCGCGGGCACGGGTGCGGCGGCGGGGACGGCCGCCTTGCGCTCATAGTTGATCGAGATGACGACCACGGTCGCCGCGCAGAGCAGGGCGACGATCGCCGCCGCGATCATCGGATTCCTGGTGCGCCGAGCGCCCGTCTCGGTTCGGGGAGCGGTGTTTTCGTGCCCGGCGGCGCGGAAGATGCGTGACATGGGTGTTCCCTACTGCGGAGCTCCGCGTTGCGGAGAGTGTGGGGGAGGGCGCGGGGAGCGCCGGTGACCGAACGGTTCCGGGCATGCGCGGATACGGCGCGGCGACCGATGGCCGTCGCGGGCGCGCGGCACACCGCAGTTCACCGGATTCGTGTGGGGGCACACCGAATTCGCGCGCCCCGGCGTCGGCTCACCCTCGGGGTCGTGCGAAAGGCCCCGTGGTCTCTACGTCCGCAGCACGCAGAGCATGGCCAGGCTGTACGCCCGGCGCGGTCGCCGCCCGGCCGGGATGTCCGGTGCGGCACGTGAGCGGGCGGGCCGGAACACGACCGGCCCGTACGCCCCGGCGATCAGCAGCAACGCGGCGATCAGCACCGCTACACAGAGGGCGGCGACATCGACCGGCACGTCGAAATCCGCTGCGGGCCAATCAACATCGAGCGCACCGCCGCCGACGGCGAGGAGGTCGGCTCCGCTCGGCGGCAACCCCGCATCGGCATCCGCCCCAGAGGCGCCGTGCATGCCCGAGTGCAGCGCCGCGTTCGCGGTCCCCGCCTCATCCAGGCACGGGGAACTCTGCAGCAGCGCGAGCCCGATGAGTGCCGCGAGCACGGCGAGCACGCGCACGAGCCCGGCTCGCGCGCTCACCCCGCGATCTCCGCCGCTGCGCACGGCCCCAGGGTAATGGGTGCGCTCGCGGCCGTTGCCCGGGGTGCGCCGCCCCGCCGGCTACCGGGCGCGCTCGTCCACGTACGCCTGCAATCCGTCCAGGATGCGGCGCAGGCCGAAGGTGAAATGATCGAAGGCGCCGAAGGCGTCCTCGGACAGTCCCGCCATCGTGGGATAGTTCCCGGTCGCCATGGCTCGTTCGATGTAGGGGACCTGCGCGGTCCAGAACTCGTCGTCGGTCATGCCGGTCTTGCGTTCGGCGTCCCGCTGATACATCTGGCCGCGGGCCGCGCCGATCACATAGTTGTCGATCATGATGATCGCCGAGATCAGTTCCGGGTCGGGCAAACCCATCGGCGTCAGCCGGGTGACCACGCGTTCGAGGCTCTCGATTGCGCTGGGGCCCAGCACCGGTCGCGTCTGATTGACCTGGATGAGCCACGGGTGATCGCGGTACAGCGCGAGGGTGCCGTGCGCCAGCGCCTCGAGCGCCGCCCGCCACCCCTCGCCGAGGAACTCGGGATCGTAGGGGCGCTGGACCCGGTCGAGCATGAGATCCAGCAGCTCGGCCTTGCCGGGCACATAGCGGTACAGCGACATCGCGCCCCTGCCGAGTTCGGTCGCCACCCGCCGCATCGTGACCGCTTCCAGCCCTTCGGCATCGGCGACGGCTATCGCGGCCTCGACGATCTGGTCCAGCGTCAGACCGGGTTTGGGCCCGCGGCTGGGCCTGGGCGCGGAATTCCAGAGCAGGTCGAGGGTGCGGCTCAGGTCGCCGCTACCGCTGGCCTCGGTCGTCATGGAGCTCAGCTTAGCCGCTTGGCACCGAACTGGGTACGTTGTACTCTAATTCGGGTACAACGTACTCAGTTTCAGGACGCACAGGTCCAAGGGGAGAAGAAGTGAACGACCACGCCATTCGAGCCGAAGGGCTCGAGAAGCGATACGGGGACAAGCGAGCCCTGGACGGATTCGATCTGACCGTGCGCCGCGGCACGGTGCACGGGTTGCTCGGGCCGAACGGCGCGGGCAAGACCACCGCCGTGCGGATCCTGTCCACCCTGGTGCGGCTCGACGGCGGCCGCGCCACCGTGGCGGGACTGGACGTGGCGACCGAGCCACGAGAACTGCGGGCGCGCATCGGCCTCACCGGCCAGTACGCGGCCGTGGACGAGGTGCTGACCGGCCGGCAGAACCTCGAAATGTTCGGCAGGCTCTTCCATTTGGGCGGCCGGCTCGCCAAGACCAGGGCGGGTGAACTACTCGAGCGCTTCGACCTGACCGACGCCGCGGACAAGGGCGTGGGCGAGTACAGCGGCGGCATGCGCCGCCGGCTCGACCTGGCCGCCTCCATGATCCTCGCGCCGCAGGTGCTCTTCCTCGACGAGCCCACCACCGGCCTCGATCCACGCAGCCGCGGCGAGGTGTGGGAATCGGTGCGCGCCTTGGTCGCCGACGGCACCACCGTGCTGCTGACCACGCAGTACCTGGAGGAGGCCGACCGCCTGGCCTCGCACATCACCGTCATCGATCGGGGCCGCGCCATCGCCGACGACACCGCGGACCGGCTCAAGAGCAGCGTCGGCAGCGATCTGCTCGAGGTGGTCTCGCACACCGCCGATCTGCGCCTGATCGCCAAGGTGCTGGACCGGGTGAGCGCGGGCGAGCCCGAGATCGACGAGGCCGCTCACGTGGTGCGGGCGCGCGTCACCGATCGTGTCGCCGCCCTCACCGCGGCCGCCCGGACACTCGAGGACGAGGCCGTACCCGTCGATGACATCGGCGTGCGCCGTCCCAGCCTGGACGACGTGTTCCTGCACCTGACCGGGCATCGCACCGGCGTCGAGACGGAGGCCGCACGATGAGCACACTCGATTCGATCCCCGCCCGCTCCCGGGCCTACTGGGCGGTGGCCGACAGCTGGAACGTGGTGCGGCGCGGGCTGACCCACTATCAGCGCCAGCCGATCAACATCGCCTGGCAGCTCGGCTTCCCGATCCTGTCGGTGCTGCTGTACGGCTACGTGTTCGGCAGCGCCATGAGCGTGCCGGGCGGCGGCGACTACCGCAGCTTCCTCATGCCCGGCATGTTCGTGATGACCATGGCCTTCGGCTTCATCAACACCGCGACGGTCGTGGTCCACGACGCCACGAACGGTGTGATCGACCGCTTCCGGTCCATGCCCATGGCGTCCTCGGCCGTGGTGGCCGGGCGCGGGATCACGGACCTGATCCTGGCCTGCGCGGAACTGGTCATCCTGATGCTCACCGCGATGGTCATCGGCTGGCGGCCCGAGGGCGGAATCCTGGGCGGCCTGGTCGCTTTCGCGCTGCTGCTCTGGTTGCGGTTCGCGCTGATCTGGCTCGGGGTCTGGCTCGGGCTCATGGTGCCGAACCCGGAGGCGGCGGGCGGGCTGTTCGCCGTCGCCTTCCCGCTCACGATGATCTCGAGCATTTTCGTTGCCCCGCAACTGATGCCGAGCTGGCTCGGCGCCATCGCGGCCTGGAACCCGATCTCCTCGACCTCCGCCGCCACCCGGGAGCTGTTCGGCTCCCCGGTCGGCAGCGGTGACACGTGGGTCGAACAGCACGCCCTGCTGATGGCGGTCGTGTGGCCCGCGGTCCTGACCGCGATCTTCCTGCCGCTCGCGGTCCGCAGGTTCCAGTCCCTGAGCCGCTGAGTGCGTGTCAGCCGGCGGAACCGGCCCCCGGCTCCAGGCGCAGCGAGATCGAGTTGATGCAGTACCGCTTGTCCGTGGGCGTGTCGTAGCCTTCGCCCTCGAAGACGTGGCCGAGGTGGCTGTGGCAATTGGCGCACAGCACCTCGACCCGGCGCATGCCGAGGGTGTCGTCGGCCTTGAGGATGACCGCCTCGGACTTGGCGGGATCGAAGAACGAGGGCCAGCCGCAGTGCGAATGGAACTTCTCGCTGCTGCGGAACAATTCGGCTCCGCACGCGCGGCAGGCGTAGACGCCCTCGGTCTCGGTGTCGGTGTATTCCCCGGTGAACGCGCGCTCGGTGCCCGCTTCCCGCAGTACGCGGTACTCGTCCGGGCTCAGCTTGGCTCGCCATTCCTGCGGGGTCAGCTGGATGCGCGGTGCCGGTAGCGAAGTATCAGCGTCGGAACTCATGGTTACACGCTAATACTTCGCGCGGGCGCGTGCCCGAATCAGGTGGTGACGGGTTCGGGAACGGCCGGGCGGGGCTGGTCGGCGCGCACCGGCTCGGGCCGCGGCTCGGGTTCCGGTTCGGGATGCATCCACGCCGGATCCAGGGTCTGCCCGTCGCGCAGGCGGCCTTCGCGGCGCGCCGACAGGTACCGCTCGCCCAGCACGCAGAACACCACGATGAGCAGCAGTCCCCAGCCGAAGGTGGTGCGCAGGTACTCCATGGTGCGCCCGGCGCTCTGCCAGCGGTCCGAGAGCCACTTGTCGTAGGACAGGAATCCGAAGATCGCCACCCACGCCGGCCAGTTGCGCAGCGTCGAGTTCTTCAGCACCACGGTCATGATCATGGGGAACAGGAACATCGAGTAGTACATCTGCCCGAGCGAGCCCAGCAGCAGCGTGCCCGCGATCAGCAGACCCGAGGCGGTGCAGACGAAGAAGACCTCGTCGTCGCGGTAGTACCGGTACAGCAGCCACAGCGAAATCAGCACCAGCACACCCATGGTGATCCGGATGACCCAGGTCAGCCAGTCCGCGACGCCGTAGTATCCGGCGTTGCCGACGATCGCGCTGTTGAAGTAGTCCCGCGATTCGCTCAGGTACGGCAGCGTGTGCTTCCAGAACTGGGTGTAGTCCACGATGAGCGGCCAGGCCGCCAGGTTCAGCACGACCGGAACGCCCAGGGCCGTGATGAAGATCTTCCACTGCCCGCGGGCCAGCGCTATCAACAGCAGCGGCGCGAGCAGCGGGCCCTTCACCGAGATCGCCAAACCCATTGCCACACCGGCCCATAGATCCCGGCGCGCCAGCATGAACCGCAGGAACACCATCATCGCCAGCAGCAGGCAGCCGTTGATATTGGTGAAGATCAGTGTGTTGGTGACGGTTTCGGAGGAGAACATGGCCAGCAGCAGCGCGGGCGCGGCCACCGAGTTCAGCGTGAAGTCGAACATGCGCAGCAGCAGATAGCCGGCCAATATGATCGCCGCGGCGTTGAGCCCGATGAAGGCCCAGCGCGACTTCTCCGGATCGATCAGGGCCAGCGGCGCGATGATCAGCGTCCCACTGGGTGGATAGAGATAGTGCGGATCGACGGAGTCGAAATTGGCGCCGTAGATGGGCCGATGGTTCAGAAACGCCAGCGATGCCTGGTAGACCGGCCGGTAGTCATCGGTGATGTACCCGTTGACGGCCTTGATGATCACGCGGTTCAGCACGGTCAGGACCGCTAACGGCCACAGGGCGAAGTTCAATACCTCGGCGGTGGTACGCGCGGTTCGGGGCTCGAGCTGGCGAAGGAACACTCGGGCACGGTACACCGAAAGGCACGGTCACGGGTGCGCGGACCCGCCGAAACCATGCCGTGGCGCACACCGGACCCGCCGGTCGTAGCCCGGTTGCGGCTTTGCGACCTACATCACGCCGGGCAGGCGGTCCCGTCTGCGGGCAGCGTCGCGTCCTTCAGATAATCGGCCACCGTCTGCTGTGCGCAGCCCGAATGCGCGAAGGTCGGATGTCCCCAGCCCTGCCACACCACGGTCGCCGTGCGCGCGCCGGCCGCGCCGAGCACGCCGGTGACCGACGGGCGGCCGTCGGTTCCGGCCACCGGGTCGGCGTTGCCGCCGAGCACGAGCACCGGCCGCCCGAACTTCTCCGGCAGGCCCATGGGCGCGGCCGCGGGCCACGCCGAGCACGACATCAGATCGATGGCCGCGACCTTGCCGAACACCGGATAGCTCGAGCCCCAGGTGGTCAGCAGTTCCTTGGCGCGGCCCGGGGTGGCGGGCTGCGCGTTGTCGCTGCACCGGTTCACGTATTCGCCGTCGTTGGCGATGGCCGCGGTCTCGCGCTGCACGAAGGGGGTGATCGGCCCGCGGTCGTTGCGCCCGAGTGCGGCCAGGGCGTCGGCGAACTCGGTGATCTGCGCGTTCTGCTGGGTGCGCGGATCGCCCAGGAACCCGTTGAGCGTGGTGACCAGGCTCGAGACGGCCAGGTCGCCGAACGCGCCGTTGCCGGCCCGGTTCACCAGGTCGGCGATGGCCGCGCGCGGATCGGCGCCGAGCGCGCACTTGAGCGCGGCGCAGCGTTGTGCGTACGCGGTCAGCGCGGCCTCGGCCCCCTTGACCCGCTGTTCGGTGCGGCCCACCGCGTCCAGTCCGACCGCCTGCGGTGAATCCAGCACCAGCCGGCCCAGATGCTCGCCGTATTTGCGCGCGTAGCTCAGTGCCACGGCCGCGCCCTGCCCGGTGCCCAGCAGCGCGATCTGATCGACCTGCCAGGTCCGGCGCAGCTGATCGATGTCGTCGGCGGCGTGCCCGGCGTCGAAGGTGCCCTGGGCGGGGGACAGGAAGTCCAGGCACTCGATGGTGGCGTCCTGGCTGGCCTCGGCGACCGCGTCCACCGGATCGGTTGCACCGCGCGTGAATTGGGCCTGCTCGGCGATCTGTTTGCGCAGCTCGGGGGTGAGGCAGTTGACCGGCTGCGAACTGCCGATGCCGCGCCGATCCACCGCGACGATCGGCCGGGTGGCCAGCAGCGGGCCGGCGGGCCCGGCGGCGAGCGCGGCCAGGGTGGCGGTCGAGGCGCGATCCGACCCCGAGGTCAGCACGAGCGGCGCCGCGTCCGCCGGGGTGCGGTCATAGCGAGCGCGCATGGCCGCGGTCCGGAAATTGCCCGACACCGACCCGGCGGCGTCGACCTGGGTGGTGTACTCGGCGCATTCGAGCACGAGCCCCGCGGGCGGCGTGCCCAGCGACAGCAGGTTGAAGCTCGGCACCGTGCAGTCGTGCCAGGACAGTTCGGCTTTGGGCACCTCGGGCGCGGGCGGCGCGGGTTCGCCGGGCGCGGTGGTTTCCGCGACCCCGGCCTGATGCGGCCGTTCCACGGCGACATCCGGCCGATTCGACGGACCGGCGCCACAGGCGGTGGTCACCAGCAGGGAGAGTGTGGACGCCACCAGAGCGGCCCGAGTCCAGCGCATGCGGTACAGCCTGCCAGGTCCGGCGCCCGGTTTCAGCTAGAGGGTGTGTGCGCGCGTCCATTGGGTGAGAATCGTGCCGTCCTCGGCGAAGATCAGCTGGCGGCAGGTCATGGGCGTGGGCATGGCGTTGGGGGACACGGCGATTCGCCGCTCGTTCCCGGCGACCAGCAGGGGAGACACGGTCAGGCACAGCTCGTCGACGGCCCGTGCGGTGATCAGATCCCCGAACAGCGCGGGTCCGCCCTCGCACAGGATCCGGCGCAGGCCCAGGGTTTCGAGGGCCGCGAGCAGCCCGGCCGCGCTCACGGACGACTCGCCCGCGACCACGATCTCCCCGCCCGCCTCGGCTAGTTCGCGTGTGCGGTCGGCGGGCGCGGCGGCGGTGGTGATGATCAGGGGCCGCGCCCCGGTGTCGGTGAACAGCCGGCTGTGCGGGTCCAGCGCGGCGCGCGCGGTCACCACCGCGATGCGCGGGGCCGCGCCGTCGGCGTCCCCGCCCATCCCGTGGTGGTACAGCCGGGTGCGCAGGTGCGAATCCGTATGCGCCGCCCCGTAATTCTCCGCGCGCGCGGTGCCCGCGCCCACGACCACCACGTCGGCCAGATCGCGCAGGACGCGGAACACCTGCCGGTCCGCCGGCGTGCCCAGGCCGCCCGAGCGACCCTCCAGCGACACCGCGCCGTCGATGCTGGTGACGAAGTTGACGCGCACGTAGGGCGCCTGCGGTCCGACGGGGTACGCGTACAGGCGCACGAGGTCGTCGTGGGTGAGATCTGTGAGCTGGATCGCATTGGGCATACGCTGCATGAGGACCGATCTCACCACGTCCGTACGCTGTCCGGGTGCAACAACGCCTCGTCGATCGCCACCCGGAGGTTCCGGCTGACCAGCTGGTGGCCCAGATGGTTCCCCCGCCCACGTTCGATGAGGTCAGTTTCGCCTCCTACATCCCGGATCCGAAGGAGCCCTCGCAGGCCGCGGCCGTGCAGAAGGCGGAGCAATTCGCGAACGCGGTCACCAAGCTGCACAAGGCCGCGGCCAAGAAGCCGCTCTTCGGCAAGAAGAAGCCGGTCTCGGGCATCGGCCTGTATCTGGACGGCGGCTTCGGCGTGGGCAAGACCCACCTGCTGGCCTCGATCTTCCACAGCGTGCCGGGCCCCAAGAGCTTCGGCACCTTCGGCGAGGTCACCAATCTGGTCGGCGCGCTGGGCTTCAACAACACCGTCGATCGGCTGGCCGCCAACAGCGTGCTGTGCATCGACGAGTTCGAACTCGACGATCCGGGCGACACCATGCTGGTCTCGCGGCTGCTCTCGGAGCTGACCGCGCGCGGGGTGTCGATCGTGGCCACCTCCAACACCCTGCCCGGTCAGCTGGGCGAGGGCCGGTTCGCGGCCTCGGACTTCATGCGCGAGATCAAGAAGCTGGGTTCGCTGTTCGAGCCCATCCGCGTCGACGGCCCGGACTACCGGCATCGCGATCTGCCGCCCGCCCCGGAGCCGACCGCGTCCGCGGTGCTGGCCGAGAAGGCCGCCGCCACACCGGGTTCCACGCTCGACGATTTCGACGCGCTGCTGAAGCACCTGGCCACCCTGCATCCCTCGCGGTACAACGCGCTCATCCACGACGTGACCGCGGTGTACATCGACGGCGTGCACACGGTGACCGATCAGGCCGTGGCGCTGCGCGTGGTGGTGCTGGCCGACCGCCTCTACGACGCGGGCACCCCCGTCACCGTGTCCGGCGCCAAGCTGGACCAGATCTTCTCCGCCGAAATGCTGGACGGCGGCTACCGCAAGAAGTACCTGCGTGCCATCTCGCGCCTGCTGGCGCTGTCCCGGTTCGAGGTGCAGGCGGCCGCGTCCTGACGCCCGCCCGGCCACGAGCCGGGAGATCGAGAAAGGGAAGTTGAATGATCCGATCCCGCAAGCTCGGCGCCTCCCTGGTGCTGGCCTCGGCGCTGTCGCTGGGCGCGCTGCCCACCGTGGCCCTGGCTCAACCGCCCGCCGTGGCCACGGTGAACCCGCCGGCCTCGACGAACGCCGTCCTGGTGGACCCCGCGGCCCGCTCGCTGCATCTGCAGGGGGTGGTGAACGCGCGTGACGCCGGCGGCTACCGCACCATCGACGGCCGCACCGTGCGCACGGGTCTGGTCTATCGCACGGGCGAGCTGAGCAAGGCCACCGACATCGATCTGGCCGATCTGTCCGGTCGCGCGGTGAAGTCGGTGCATGATCTGCGCACCGGCATCGAACAGCAGCTCATGGGCGCGGACCGGATTCCGGCCGGCGCGACCGCGTACCACAACGACGTGATCGGCCAGGCGCCGCCGGAGGTCATGGCCTCCACCCTGACCGCGGGCACCGATCTGTATCGCGCCTTCATCACCGCCCCGGGCGCGAACCAGGCGTTCGCGGACGTGCTGCGCGACATCGCGCACAACGACGGCGCGGTGCTGTTCCACTGCACCGCGGGCAAGGACCGCACGGGCTGGACTTCGGCTGTGCTGCTGAGCATTCTGGGCGTGGACCGGGCCACGGTGAACTACGACTACCTGCTCTCGAACTACTTCCGCAACGCCCAGGCCGACGACGCGATGAACGGCGTCGTGCAGTCCGCACTGGACGCCGCCTTCGATCAGGCGAACCAGAGCTACGGCAGCTTCGACAACTACGTGCGCGACGGGCTCGGGCTCACCGATGCCGACGTCGCCGCGCTGAAGGCGAAAATGCTGTCCTGACAGCCGTTTTCGATTCGGCAGTTGTCGGTGGACGACTGACGAGGCCCGGCCGGATTCCGGCCGGGCCTCGTTGTTGCCGAGACTCGCTGTGGCGGTTGTGTTTCTGTGGTCGTGCTAACTCGCCTCGGCGATCGGGGTGCGCGTTCCGCGCAGGCTGTACAACTCTCGCGCCCGGGCGGGAGTGATGGTCTCGAGCGTCGCGGGCAGGTCCTTGGACAGGTGCTGCTTCAGGATCTGCCCCGCCATCGGCGCCACGAACGGCGCGGCCTTGATCAGGCCGAACGAACCGAACAGCGTGAAGAGCCACACGATGAGCTTGACCGGAAGCTTGATCAGCGGATCGGCGATGCGAGGCACGTTGTAGCGCCCCAGCTTCCGCATCCACATCGGGGTCAGCGCCGCGGTGGGCAGCGACAGCAGCCGGCTGCCCAGGTAGTAGCCCAGGCCCGCGCCGTTGCGGGGCGAGGTGCGCAGCAGATGGTGCATGCCCTCCTCGGCGCGCACCGAGGTGCACAGTCGCGGCTTCACCTGTTCGAAGTACTCGCGGATGCCCTCGCGGGTGCGCGGCACGTCCTCGGGCTTGCAGGTCTGGAGTTCGGCGGCGATCGCGCACTCCTGCCAGAACCGGGCTTCGTCCGCGGGGCTCAGCTTGCCCGGCCCGTACACCTCGTACGCCTTGAGCACCGAATGCCAGCCGGTGAGGTGGATCCACAGCTGGGTCTCCGGGCTGTTCGCCGCGTAGCGCTTGCCGCTGATCGGCTCGATGCCGGTCATGGGCGCGTGGACCTGCATGAGGTGTTCCGAGGCCTGGATGGCGGTGCGCCCGTCGGCGATGGCGGCGAGCAGGAAGTAGGAGAAGGTGCGGTCCAGCCGGCCGCGCGGATCGCTGTAGATCCCCTGCGAGTCGGCGACCGACGCGGTCAGGAACGGGTCGAAGTGCTCGAGGACGACCGCGCGCTGGAAGCCGATGACCGCGGTCGGTGCGGTCCAGACCTTCCAGCTGGGTGAATCGGGTCCGAAGAACCCGTAGTCGTCCCGGCGCAGGGTGGTCGGGTCGAAGCTCATCGTTGACTCCTTGTGGGGCTGCTCGCCGGACGGGCTGCTCATCCGAAGCGAATACAACGCCACCGTAGCAATTGGTTCGCGGGAATACAACGGTCGCGTAGGATTACCGTCAATCGACCAGTCGAAAGCGGGATGAGGGTGACCGATTCACACACGGCGGAACGGCCGCGGCGTCGTTACGCACCGCGGCTGCCACCGCACGAGCGGCGTGCGCAACTGCTCGACGCGGCCTTCGCGGTGCTGAGCCGCGCGGGGTTGCACGAACTCAGCATGGAAGCGGTCGCGCAGGAGGCCGGCGTCGGAAAGCCGGTGCTGTACACCGTGTTCAAGACGCGCGCCGAGTTGGTGGAGGCGCTGGTGGAACGCGAACTCGAGCGTGGCCTGGATCAGGTGGTCGACACGCTGCCCACCGATCTGCTGGGCGCGGATCCGGTGCGGGTCGCCTCGCGCACAGTCGCGGCGTTCGTCGGTGTGGTGCTGGAGAATCCGACCCGCTGGCGACTGATCCTGGCCGGCCCCGGCGCCGCGCCGCAGGAGTATCACGCGGCCCTGCGCAGTTCGCGCACCGGCATCTTCGATCAGGCCGAGGCGCTCATCCGCATGGGGGCGGCACTCGATCAGCGGTGGGCGGCAATGGATTCCGCCCTGCTGGCCAACTCCCTGCTCGCCGTGGCGGAAATGCTGGGCGGTCTGGCGATCAGTGATCCCGAGGGCTACCCGCGCGAGCGCCTGGAGGCGTACGTGAGTTCGATCGTGCACCTGCTCGGCGGTGGCGGGCCGCCCGCGGCGGGCTAGGGGCGGCGCTCGCTGTCCCAGCGGTCGAGCAGGGCGGGCATCTCCCGGGCCATCCACACGAAGAACTCGTGCATGTCCCGGACTCGGGCCGCCTGCTCGCCGCGCGGATCGTCGAACAGCTCGAGCCCGCGCTGGGTCATGGCGGTGAGCCCGGCGTACATGCCGGTCTGCTGGCGGGTGAGCTCGGGCAGGATGGCCGGCCGAATGGTGTAGTAGTCGCGCCGATTACCCGGTTTGGTGGCCTTGTCGACCCAGCCCATGGTGGTGAGGGTCTTGAGCGCGCTGGAGATCGAGCCCTTGGACGCCCGCAGCGCGTCGGTGATCTGATTGAACGTCTGCTCGGGCGGATTGCAGACCAGTAGCCATCCCGCCGCCCGCCCGGCCATGCGCACCAGACCCATGCGCTCGAGCACGAGCGCGAAATCCTCGACGAAGGCCAGCTGCGCTTCGGTGGGGGCGGGACCCTCGTGCGGTTCCGAGGCTGCGCTGGTCATGGGTGGAGCCTTCCTTCCGCCGAACCGGGCTGTGTCGGAGACACGACCTGTTCAGTCTCGACTGAACAGGCAAAACATGTCAACTCGGGGGTTGCCGAGCGCGTTCGAAAAAGGGGTTGACGACCCGGACGCGACTTCGCTAGCTTCGTACACCTCATGCATTTGTTCTTCGTTTCGCTGTAATCGCCACGCCGCGTTGAGCTTTGCTCCGCCGCGTTTGTTCACCCCGTGCCCTTCGCCGCTCGTGTCTTCGATCGGTCGATGATTCGACCACTCGGGTATTCAGCACCGGGCGTTCGCTTTTCGTGCGGGTTCTCTCAGCGATCCGGCGCCGCACCGCGCCGGGAACAGGAGCTTGCCATGCGCACCGCGCAACTCACCCTCTCCGGCGTCACCAAGCGCTACGACGACCGCATCGTGCTCGACGCGGTCACCCTGTCCGTCCGGCCCGGCGACAAGATCGGCGTTGTCGGTGACAACGGATCCGGGAAGTCGACCCTGCTCCGGCTGATCGCCGGTCGCGAACTCCCCGACAACGGCGACGTGATCGTCCAATCCCCGGGCGGGACAGGTTATTTGGCGCAGACCCTGACCCTGCCGCCGACGGCCACCGTGGCCGACGCCATCGATCTGTCCCTCCAGGAGCTCCGTGAACTCGAAAACCGTCTCCGTGCCGCCGAAGCGGCCCTGGTCGCACCGGGGGCACTCGGCAAACGCCTCGAGCGCTACGAGGAGCTGGTCGCCCGCTTCGAAGCGCGCGGCGGCTATGAAGCCGAACTACGCGTCGAGGCGGCGCTGACCGGGCTCGGCCTGCCGGGTCTGGACCGAGATCGACCGCTGGGCACGCTGTCCGGCGGCGAGCGGCGGCGGCTGGCGCTGGCGGGCACGCTCGCCTCCGCCCCGGAACTGCTGCTGCTCGACGAACCCACCAACGATCTCGACCTCGCGGCGGTGGAGTGGCTCGAGCGCGAACTGCGGGCTCATCGCGGCACCGTCGTCGCGGTCACCCACGATCGCGTCTTCCTCGAACGCATCACCTCGGTGGTGTTCGAGGTGGAGGCGGGCCGGGTCTCCCGGCACGGCAACGGCTACGCGGGGTACCTGACCGCCAAGGCCGCCGAACGCCGCAGGCGGCAGTTCGAGCACGACCGGTGGCGGGCCGAGCTGGCTCGCAATCGCCGCCTGGCGGAGTCGAATGTGGCTCGGCTGGCGGCGATTCCCCGAAAACTGCCGCTGGCGAACTTCGCGGCCGGTCCGTTCCGGGCGCGCGGGCGCGCTCACGGGGCCATGTCCCGGGTGCGCAATGCCAAGGAGCGGGTGAGCCGCCTGAACGCCGAACCTGTTGCCCCGCCGCCGGATCCGCTGCGTTTCGGCGCGGAGCCGATGGCGGCGGGGGAGTCCGCCGCGGCGGTGGTGGCCGAGCTCGATCGGGTCCGGGTGGACGGCAGGCTGTTCCTGGACGGCCTGCGCCTGGGCGCGGCCGACCGGCTGCTGGTGACCGGGCCCAACGGCGCGGGCAAGACCACGCTGCTGCGCCTGCTGGCCGGCGAACTCGCACCGGACGGCGGCGCGGTGACCGTGCACGGCCGGGTGGGCCACCTGCGGCAGGACGAATCGCCGTGGCCACCGCGGCGCACGGTGCTCGAGGCGTACGCGGACGGCCGCCTCGGCTGCGCCGACGAGTACGCCGAGGAGCTGCTGTCGCTGGGCCTGTTCCGTCCGGCGGAGCTGGCGTTGCGCCTCGAGGAGCTGTCCTACGGCCAGCGCCGGCGCATCGAATTGGCGCGCCTGGTCAGCGATCCCGCGGATCTGCTGCTGCTGGACGAGCCGACCAACCACCTGTCCCCGGCCCTGGTCGAAGACCTGGAGCGGGCGCTGGCGGGCTACCCGGGCGCGGTCGTGCTGGTCACCCACGACCGGCGCATGTGTGCCCGATTCCGGGGCAGGCGACTGGAATTGGACGCGGGCGCGGTCAGAAACTCCGCTGCATGACGTAGTCGTGATGCCGCTGGGAGCCGACGAGAAAGGTTTTGGTGCCCGCGACAACGAAGCCGTGTTTGCCGTAAAACCGCTGGGCGCGGGCGTTCTGCTGATTCACGCCCAGCCAGACCGCGGCGCTGCCGTCCGCGCGCGCGGCCTCCAGTGCCGCGGTCATGAGTGCGGCGGCGACGCCGTTGCCGTGGTGACCGGGCAGCACGTACATCTTGCTCAGCTCGGTCACCGGGCGTGTCTCGATCACCGCGGCCACGTCCGGATCGGCGGGCTCGCCGGCGTTGAGCAGTGCGTAGCCGACGATGTCTCCGTCGGACACGGCCCGGAGCACGATTCGAGCGGGGTCCTTCAGGTACTCGCGGAATCGTTCGGCCGAGAGCCACTGCTCGATGAAGGCGGCGATGTCGGCCTGGGTGGATTCCGGCGGGCAGGCCAGGGGAAAGGTGGCGGCGGCGACCTCGCCCAGCTCGGCGGCATCCGGGATATCGGCCCGTTCGACGGTCACTGGAAAGTTGCTCACTTGTCCAGTGAAGCACGCCCTGTTTCCGGTAGCGCGGGCGCGGCGGTCACTGTGGCGCGGGCGTGGAAGACCTGCGCGCAGGCGATGAGAATCAGCGCGAACAGCAGCGTCGCCCCGAAGCCGCCGCGCAGGTCGGTGGCCGCGGCCAGCGCGCCCACGACGACCCCGCCCACCAGCGTGCCGGCGTAGTTGAACAGGTTGAGCCGCGCGATCACCGAGTCCAGTCCGCGGCCGCTGGTGAGCCGGCCCGCTTCGCTGAAACACAGTGGCGCGATGAGCGGCAACCCGATGCCGGCGACGAGGAACCCGGCGATGGCCACGGCCGGACCGGGCGCGGCCACCGCCACCGCCAGTCCGATCGAGCCGATGATCGAGGCCACCCGCACGACCGCGCGCGGCCCGTAGCGCCGGACCAGCAGGTCGCCGGTGAGCCGCCCCACCAGCGAGGCGCCCTGATAGGCGGCCAAAGCCAGTGCGGCGGTGGACGACGAGGCCGCCAGCACATCGGTCAGGAACAGCGCCGACCAGTTGCCGACGGCGAAGTCGATCGCGAAGGCCAGCGCCAGCACGATGCCGAAGGCCAGGAACAGGCGCGTGGGAACCGGTGCGGCGGTGTCGGTTTCGGCGGGACCGGACTCGGCCGCGGCCGCCGGCAGCAATCGCGGCCCGGTCGCGAGCGTCACCGCCAGCACGATCGCGGCCGCGATCAGCACCGACACCCGCAGCGACAGCCCGAGTGATTCGAAGACCGAGACGCACAGCGCGCCGGTGATCGCGCCCGCACTCCAGGCGGCGTAGAACGAGGACAGCACGAACCGGCCGTAGCCGTGCTGGATGAACACCGCCTGCATATTGGTTCCGGCGTCGACGATGCCCACCGCCACGCCGTACACCCCCAGCGCGGCGAACAGCACGATCCGGTTCGGCGCGAAGGCCACGCCCACACCGGAGGCCGCGATCAGCAGCAGGCCCAGGCGCAGCGCGGCCCGGCTCGATCGGTACACCGCCAGCTTCTCCGCGGCGATGCTGCCGCCACCGGCCAGCAGCGAGATCAGGGCGACCGCGGCTACGATATCTTTGTCGGTGAGCCCGAACAGATCGCGCTGCTGCGGCAGTTCGGTGAGCACCACGGCCAGGAAGAATCCCTGTAGCGCGAAGGCCGCCGAGTTCGCGGCGCGAGCGCCCCGCAGTTGCGGGCCGGGGGTGAGCGGGTGAATCATCCGGAAAGAGTAGCGACGGCAACGATCGGCGGCATCCCGGGTGGCGATAACAGTCCGTTCGGCACTTGATCACGCCGCGCTCGCGGTTGGGTAACGAATATGGTCGCTTTACCGACCGAGTACACCGGTGCTGCTGCACTCTTGATGTCAGGCGTGGACCGGTGGTTTCCGGGCACTACGGAAGCGGTTCATGATGAAGTGGCTGGGGCGGTGATCGTGTGAGTACGAGGCGAGTGGAAGTTCCACCTGGTCGATCGGTGGCTCTCGCTGATCCGGACCCGAATCCGAAGACCGCCGGGGCTGATTCGCGCGGTCACGCGCCGGAAGACCGCTGCCGCGAGCCTGGGTGCGCGGCGTGTCGCTGGGACGCCCAGCGCTTCAAGTACTGGCTGCGCAGCCGGCTGGCGACGGCCGGAGTCGACGCGCAGGTCGATGTGTCCATCGGCACCTCCACCCCGGATGTGCTGTGGCGCAAGGGCGATCGTGTCTGCGCCATCGAGATCACGACCTCCGCCCCCGAGCTGGCGCGCGCCCGCGCGGTCACCGCCGCGCTGCGCACCAGCGGGTGCACCGAGATCGTGTGGATCTGCCCGCCGGGCTGGTGGATCACCCAGCTGCCCGCCCTGGCCCTGGACGACTTCGCCCCCGAGGCATGCGACTACCGTACGGTGGGCGGCATGCTGGTGGCCGGCCCGGGCGGCGTGGTGTCGCCCGACCAATCCGCTTGCGAGCTGCGAGATTTCATCAGCGACTGGGTCGCGGAAGAGCTCGCCTACGGCTTCCGTGACGAGCACACGGGAGGGTGGGCGACGGTGACCGACTGGGAACGGCACACGCGGACACAGGCGACGGTCATCGCGCGTCAGCGCCAGGAGCTCATGAATCAGCGCACCGCCCTGGCCGTGGCGCGAAAGGCCACCCGCGACAAGGCGAAACAGCTGCTGCGCCTGACCCATCGCCTCGAACGCGCCGAACTCTCCGCTCAGCAGCAGGCCGATGATCTGGCTCAGGCGCGCCGCAAACTGGCCGACCACAACCGCGTGGACGCCACCCTGCGCATCACCGTGGCGGGTCAGAAGGCGGCGATTCAGCACTGGCAGTTGATCAGCTGGTTCGCCCTGCTGATCATCGTCACCTTCATCGCGGCCGGCCTGGTCATCGTCTGACCGATTCGCCGCGTTCGATCACCCTGCCCGGCAGCGTCTTCCGGCGTTGGCATTCCGGAAGACGCTGGGAATGAGGGTGTTTGGCTCTCACCTGTTGGGATATACCCCTCGGCAAAGCTTATGAAACATTAATGTTTCATCATGTTCGACACCGTGTATCAGTCGTGGGCGGAGAATCCGGAGCGTTTCTGGGCGGATCAGGCCGGTGAGCTCGTGTGGACTCGTCGCTGGAATGCCGTGCTGGACAGCGATAACGCGCCCTTTCAGCGCTGGTTCCCCGGCGGCTACCTCAACGCCGCGGAGAACTGCGTGGACCGCCACGTCCTCGAGGGCCGGGGCGACACCGCGGCCATCGTGTTCGACAGTCCGCGCACGGGCGCCGCACAGACCATCACCTATCGGCGGCTGCTGCACGAGGTGGCGCGTTTCGCCGGCGTGCTGGACGATCTGCGGGTCCGTACCGGCGACACCGTCCTGATCCACATGCCCGCCGTACCGCAGACCATCGTCGCCATGCTGGCCTGCGCCCGGCGCGGCATCACCCATGTCGTGGTCCCCGCCGTGCCGGAGTCGGTGCTGCGCGATCGGATCGAACACTCCACCCCCGGCGTGATCCTCACGGCCTCAGCGGGTTTCGAGACCCGCGATCCCACGCCCTACAAATCGACCGTGGACGCTGCCCTGGCGCATTCGGCCCACCAGCCCCGGCACTGCGTGGTGCTGCAGCGCCCGGAGGCCCCGATCGGGCTGACCCCGCGTGATCTGGATTGGTCCCAGCTCATGGCCGTGGCCACCGCCCGCGCCCCGATCCCGGTCGAATCCGGTCACCCGCTCTACCTGCTCTACACCTCCGGCTCCACCGGCAAACCCAAAGCGGTGGTGCGGGATACGGGCGGCTATCTCGCCGGGCTGCGCTGGGCCGTGCGCGATGTCTTCGGCGTCGGCCCCGGTGACGTGTTCTGGACCGACTCGCACCCCGGCTGGGTGATGGGACACTCCTTCACCGTCTACGGCGCACTGGTCAGCGGCTGCACCACCCTGCTGTACGAGGGCTCGCCCACCGACACCCCCGACGCGGGCGCCTTCGCCAGGATCATCGCCGAACACGGCGTCAGCGTCCTGTCGACGACGCCGATGACGCTGCGCCGCATCCGCCGTGCGCCGCACCCCGAATCGGCGAACGCGCACGGTGGTCTCCGGGGCGTCTTCCTGGCCAGTGAACGCGTCGAGCCCGGCCTGCTGGACTGGGCCGAGCGGACCTTCGACTGCCCCGTCATCGACAACTGGTGGCAGACCGAGGCGGGCTGGCCGCTGGCGGCCAACACCCTGGGCGCGGGCCTGCTGCCCGGCAAGCCGGGCTCGGTCACCCGTCCGCTGCCCGGCTGCCGAGTCGAGATCCTCGACGACTCCGGACGCGTACGGCCGCACGGGGTCCCGGGCAACGTGGTGCTGAAGCTGCCGCTGCCCCCGGGCGCGGTGCGCACCCTCTGGCACGATGACGACCGTTTCGTCGCCACCTACCTCAAACGCTTCCCCGGCTACTACGACACCTCGGACGCGGGCTATCTCGACGCGGACGGCTACCTGTGGATCACCGGCCGCACCGACGACATCATCAACGTCGGCGGCGAGAGCCTGTCCGCCCTGGATGTGGAAGAGATCCTCGCCGCCCACCCGCAGGTCGAACGCTGCGCGGTCGTCGCCGCCCCCGACCCGCTCTGCACGCAGGTACCCGTGGCCTTCGTGGTCCAGCGCCCCGGCTCATCGTCCCTGGCCCCCGACCTCGCCGCGGAGCTCCGCCGCGCGGTCACGGACCGCCTGGGGGAGTGGACTCACCTGCGCCGCTTCATCTTCGTGACGACCCTTCCCCTGACCCCGTCCCAGAAGATCCGCCGCGCGACCCTGCGCGAGTCACTGCGCGTCACCCCACCGGATGCCGTGAGTGCCGGCCCGCCCACCGAGGTTCTCGACGACGTAGCTCTTGCGCCCGAGCGCCCGGCCCCCGCCGCGCGCCCGGAACCCGCCGCGTAGCCCGAACCTCACCCACGCGCGGCGCAAGCCCGGCAGTATCCGGGTGGCCCGGCCCAACCGGGTTGAGCCGCGGCGTGTTCGCCGGGCGCCCTCAGCTCCGGGAGAGTTTGAACGGCCCGCGATCCCAGCGCCAGCCGTGGCGCAGGGTGAGTGCGGCCAGATCCAGCAACTCCATACCGGTGTCCGCGCGGTAGCCGCTCAACTCCGCCCAGGACAGCGGACCTTCGGCCAGGCGATTGCGCAGCAGGTTCTCGTGCCGGGTGGCGACCTTGCGCGTGGTCAACTCGGCCACGCCCTGATCGCCCCCGGTCCACACCACCCACCCCCAGTTGTGCGCGTGCGCGTACGCCCGCCCGGCGGCGGCCTTGGCCCGGCTCGCGTGGAATGCCGTGTGCCCCAGCGGGATCACGTCGATCAGCACCACGCGTCCGTCGGTGAACCGCGCCACCGCGGCGGGATGGTGCAGCCGTTCACTGCCGTCGATGTCGTAGGCCAATTCGGCGGGATACTCCTGGAACGTCTCGACCCGCTCGCTGCCGTCCAGCTGCCGGAACAGCCGCGCCTGCAGCCCGGTGTCGAAAGTCGTTTCCCGCCCGAGCTTCTCGGAGTACATGTGCCCGCGCCCGTCATCGTCCAGATCCAGGGTGCGCGCGGCGGTCCCGGGCAGTTCGGCGGGGGAGCCCTCGGCCCATTCCACCCGGCGCAGCCACGGATTCCAGATGTCGGCCGGAATCTCCTCGCGCTGCTGCGGCGGCAGCAGATGCCAGCGGCCCTTCTGCTGCCAGCCGGCGATGCGCTGAAACACGAAGCCCGCCACGCGTTTCGCGTCCTGCAGTTCGTGCCCGGCCAGGCGCAGTTTCAGGTACGCCCAGTCCTGGGCGACGATGTCGGTATCGGTGGCATAGGTTTCGGCCAGCAGCGTGCGCACCAGGCGCTCATCGCCCCAGCCCACGGGATAGCGCTCGGCGAAGACGCTCAGATCGGTATCGCCGGTGGCCTGGTGCTGGCGGATCATCTGGCCGATGGCGCGGGTGTAGAGCTGCCGGGCCCGGTCTCGGGAGACGCCGAAGCGGGCGCCCAGCAGGGTGAGGGTTTCGGGATTCTCGCCGTCCAGGCCCAGACGGCAGGTGATGACCGCGCCGTCGCGCGGTCGTTCGACGGCAGCATCGATGGTCAGTGCGGACAGGGCCTCGTTGACGTCCTCGAGTCCGAAGGACGTACTGTCGCGCTCACTACTGCCCACCGCGGCCCCTACCGTTGTTCGCCAGTCTGTTCGACCGAGCCTGAACAGAGCGTAACCGCGGGGGCCGACAGAGCGCGGGAGGTGAGCCGGTTATCCGATCGCCGCGTTCATGATCGTTCCGGCGCTGGTGGCGATCACCCCGCCGATCATGGCGCCCGCGACCATCTTGGGCGAGGCCAGGCCGCCGCCGGACCACTTCTCCCAGGCGAAGCGACCGCCCGCGTAGGTGATGGCCATAACGCCGGACAGCAGGATGAACCACGTGAAGTACCGGACGAGCTTCATGAGCTTGTCGGCCACCGGGGGTGTCTCCGGGGTGGGATTGCTGATCTGGGCGAGCACAGTGTCGTAGAAGGCGCTGAGCGTGGGGGTCACCCTGGAAAGATACCGCGAAAGGCGGTGGACATGCCCGGGAATGTGCGCGAGATCTATTGCGCGGGAGGAACATTCGTCCTTCGTGAGGCGAACTTCAGATTGAGAGCGGATGACGAGATTCGAACTCGCGACCCTCACCTTGGCAAGGTGATGCGCTACCACTGCGCTACATCCGCTTACGCGTCTTCGGGGCCTGGGCCCCTCCGTCGTGCTGGGAAAACATTAGCCGATGAGCTGCCGAACCACCAAAACGCCCGAAATCCGGACATGTCGCCCTCGGCGTGGCAGCCCCCGGAAGCCGGTGCGCGCGTGGCGGATCTACCGGGGCGTGGTGTCCCCCTCGGTGTACGGCAGCACCGCCGAGACCAGCGTGCGATCCCCGATCGCGGTGGTGAGCACGAGCTGTGCGGGCCACACCTTCCGGCTCTTGTCCGGGTGCGTCTCGGTCACCACCATGACGTGCTGGCTCGCGAACGGCCCGGGCATGATCTGCACGCAGTAGGTGGTGCCCGCCGGAATGCTGTCGATCCCGGCCTGGATCGCCTCGGCCGTGGGCGTGGTGGGCGAGTCCGGCACGAACATCTCCCGTACCCGCTGACCGTTGCGCTCGGTGTAGTAGCGGTTCTGTAGCGCGAGAATGACATCCGGCCCCGAATGGGTGGATCCGGGTCCGTTCCCGCGCACATGCGTGCCCACCGCCTCGTTCGGGCACAGGTCGGGTGCGCCCGCCGCGGCCGGTTGCATCGAGGTGATCGTGGTGGGCGCGGGCTCGAGGGTGGGCATGGCCCGGCTCGGTTCGGGGCCGGTCGCCTTGGCGAACTGCACCGCGACCGCGGCGGTGATGGCCAGCACCGCCAGCACACCCAGCAGCGGCACCATCCACTGCTGACGCGAGTACGGCTCCCGCCCGCGCGCGGTCAGCGGTGTGCGCCGCTGCGGCGACCCCAGCCGCCGGCGCGGCGGGGGATCGTCGTAATAGTCGTCGTCCTCGTACTCGTCCGCGTAGTCCTCGTACGCGTCATCCACCCGCTGACCGGCGGCCGCGTGCTTCGGCGCGGGCTCGGGCGCGATCCAGTCGGACCAGTCCCCGGTGTACTCGTCATCGTCTCGCGCGGCCCGCCGCTCGCGTGCCGATTGCGCATCGCCGGCGCCGGGGGCGCTCATCGGGTCACCTGCGGTTCGGGAGCGGAGAACAGGGGGTATCCGGTGGCGGGCGCGCCCGAGGTGGTCGGTCCGGCGCTGGTGCTCGGCGCGTCACCGCCCAGCGGGAACTGGCCGCCACCGGGAGCGGTGGTGGTGACCGTGGTGCTCGGCGCGAAATTCAGTCCCAGCGCGGGCTTGTCACTGCCACCGGACGGCACGCTGCCCGCGGGCGCGGTCTTGGACAGATCGACGGCGGTCGCGGCGAACCAGTGCCCGACGTAGGCGGCCGGGCTCTCGCCGAAGCCCGAACCCTCGGCATTGGCGTAATCGTGCTTGCGAGCGGTATTCCAGTACTTCACCCAGGTGGTGACATCGAGCAGATCCTTGTTGTCGGTCACGTTCTGCACCAGCGCGGTGAACGCTTGGCCGGTCAACTTGCTGATCGTGGTGGGCGGCACCAGATTCGCGACCGCGCCGAGCACCTTGGTGCCCAGCACCGCCAGTCCCGCCAGCGGATTGGCCAGCCCGGCGGTGGCGATCTCGGCGATATTGGTCGCGGTCAGCACCGTGCGGACAACGGACACAACGGAATTGAAGGCAATGGTGCCAATCTTGACCAGCGCCTGGATGGCGCCGGGAATGTCCACGGAGGTATTGCGCGGATCCGAGGCCTCGGCCACGCGCTGGGAGATCGACTTCTGCGGCGTGATCGACAGATCGGTCAGCGACGTGCCGGAGATATCGTTGTTCACCACCTCGGTGAACGTCTTGATCGAGGTGAACGCCACCGCCTCCGCGATCGAGCGCAGCGAAGCGATGGGATCTCCGCCCGAAAGCTCCACCTGCGAAGCGATATTGGCGACCACCCGCACCAGCGGCGCGGCATTGGGCGCATCGCACGCCAGATCGCCGGTGCTGCAGAAATTGGCCACGCGCCCCGCGAGCGTGCCGAAACCGGCCTGCGCCGCACCCGCGGACCCGATGCCCGAGCCCACGGCGGGTTCGGAGGACTGCGGCGGCGACGAAAGCCCCTTCACCTCTTCACCACTGGTGCCGGGCGCGGCATCGGGCACGGTCTGCCCGGGCTTGCCGGGGAACAGCGCCGCCCCGGCATTGCGCGTCGGATCACCGAACAGCGCCACCGCGGCGATCTTGTCGGCCGAGACCACGCCCTTGCCCGCCCCGACCTCCTGGGCGAACAGCGAGGCGATATGCGCGCCCTGCGAATACCCGGCCAGCGCGATGCGAGTGTTCGAGCACCGCTCGACCACCTGCTTGGCCATGGACTTCAGCCGATCCAGGCCGCCGCTGATCGATTGCATGTACGGCGTCGTCCCGGTGCCGGTGAGCATCGCACCGCCGAAGGACGCCTCGTACGGTACATACGCGCGATCCACCAGGCCGTGCTCGCCCGCACCGGACATCATCGGCCGGAACACCGCCGACAGCATGCCGGTATCGGTGGTCACCGCCGCATCCGGTGAGGACTCACCCGTGCCCTGAATGCCGAGCGCGTACAGCGCGGGACAGGTATCGATGGGTACCTGCGTCTCGGGGGTATCGGCCGCGGCCGCGCCGATGGACGCGGCCGTGAGCACACAGACCACGGCGGCCGTCAGCGCCGAGCGCCGAATTCCGGCCAGGGAGAGCGATTGTCGATTCACCACGCACCTCGTTCAGGTCAAGTACTCGCATTGAGCGCGACGGGTTGCGCGCGGGCGGTGATCCTCGCCCCCGCCGCGCGGGCGGTGGTGAGAATCAGCTCGGCCAGAAGCCGAACCGGTTGCGGTGGAGTGCGAGTGGGATCGCCGTCCTCCAGCGGACTGATGCCGGAGCCGGGCTCCCAGGCCGCCAATTCGTGGGGTTCGAGCGCGCGCCACTGTTCGAGCCAGCCCAGCCGCCAGGACTGCGCGCCCAACTCGAAGGCGAGCGCTTCCACCTCGCGGCGGCGCTCGTCCGCCGGAATCGGGAGCGGCCGTGCGGAATCGGCGACGGTGATCAGGCCGACGATCTCACTCCCGGCCGGCGTCGCCTGTTTCTGGTGCGCGACGAGCGCCCGCTGCAGCGTGTTGAGCCCGCGCATATGAGTGCGCGCCACCAGCACGACCAGCGGTGAATCCATATCCGCGCCGAGCCCGATGCGCGCGGGCCAGCGCTGCCCGGCATCCCCGGCCCAGCTCATGCTCGCGGCGAGACTGCTCACCCCGGCGCCACCGTGCATGCCGATGAGCCAGACCAGCGGCGGGCGCGCGGGCCGATTGGGAACAGCGCGGTGCCACATGGGAACCGGCGCCGCACCGCCCGTCATCGCAGCGCCCCGAGCAGTGCGAGATAGGCATCGCGCGTCTCGGCGGCCAGACGATGCCAGGTGATCTTGCCGCCGGTGGCCAGGTGCATATCGAAGGGAATCTTCACGACTTCGCGCACCCACGAGCCCAGATGCGCGCGCACGTGATCGACCACGGTGGCCGCCGAACCGGGGACCTGCTCGGTCAGCACGATCACCGCATCGCCGACCACGAACTCGCTGAAATTGTCATCCAGCCAGGTCAACGCCGGTTGCAGGCGATTGATGGCATCCGGGCGCGCGGCCACGGTGATCACCAGACCCACCCGGGGATCGGACAGCAGCGGCGCGGCCAATCGACTCGTCACCGGGGCGCCCGCGTCGAAAACAGCCAGCAGGCCGGCGGTTTCGAGGTGCCGAGCCACCGAGACGAGCGTTTCACGGCGCGGGAAGGCATCCGGGCTACGAGTCAGCACCCGCACACCGGTGGACGTCCGGCCCGCGCACGCCTCCACACTGGACGGGAATTCGGGATGATCGGTGGCCAGCCAGCTCTGCACGGTGCTCACCGGTGCGGAGGTATCACAGCCGCGCAGCGCGAGATCACCGCCGCCGAGCGTGGAATCCACGGCCACCGGCCAGATCTCGCCCTCGCCGTCCACGGCAGCGGCGGCGGCCAGGCCGAGCGCGGTCGTGGACGCGCCGGAAGAACCGGATCCGCCGAGAATCAGCACCGAGGGCAGCACGGGCCGCACCAGCCTGCCCTGACCACCGCGCAGCGGCACCGAATCCGTCGGTGAGCCGGCCGGACCCGGCTGCATGAGATCACTGAGCGGGGGATCGCTCAATCGGCGAATGAGATCGTGGACGTCGGTCATGGTTCACTGTCCGCTCGCCACAATGGAACTGATGCGCACCTGACCGTCTCGAACGGTGGTGGTGAAGATCTGCTGCCACGACGTCTGCGAGCCATCGGGACGGCGCTCGTCCACGGTGACACTCCAGCGATCGGCGACATTCATGCGAGCCACGCTCACACAGTGCTGCGTACCGGCCGGAACCTGCGCGATGGCATCGCGAGTGGCCTGCTCCGGCGCGGCGAGCGCATCCGGGGTGAGTAGGGCCCGCACCACCGCGGCATCGCGCTGCACGTACCAGGCGTGCTCCAGGCGCAGAATGACACCGGGACCCGTGGTGAGATCACCCAGACCGGAACCACTCACCTGATCCGGCGTATTGGTCTCGCGGCACCAGGACTGCGATCCCGGCCGATCCACCACGGGCGTCACCGACTCGGTCACCGGCACAGCGGCGGGCGCGGCCGTGGACTCCTCGGGCTTGAACTGGAACCACAGCGCGGCGGCCAGCACGGCGAACGCCACCACCGCGACACCGCTCAGCGCGATCCGATCCCGAATCACCTTGTGCCTGCGCGTAATCGCGGCCCGCTCACGAGCAGCACTGACCAGCGGCGCCATCGGATCCTCGGCGGCCAGATACAACTCCGCGGACGTGCGCGCGCGAGCTTCGCCGTGCGCATCCGGCGCATGACCCGCATCGAGCCATTGCGCCCAGCCCGCAGCCGGATCCGGAGCCGAGTCCGCCTGCGGACCCTCGGGATTCGGCGGCAGAGCCGGCATCGGTGGTCTCGCCGCCGTGACATCCTTCTCTTCGATCACGGCGTCACCCTTTTCGTTCGTGTCAGACACCCGGGGCAGGCTGGATGGAGGCCAGGAAGGCTTCCGGTGTCAGGACGGGCATTTGGGCCACGGCGGACCGCAGCGAATCAACGGTGGTCACGGCTTGATCGACCACCTGCGCCACCTGAACGGCAGCCTGGTCCACGGCGGTATTGACCTGCTGGACCACGGGCGCGACGGCCTGGACCACGGGTTCGGCGATCTCGACGGGGACGTAGTCGGGGACTACGGGAGCGGCGATGACGGGGGCCGAGACCGGTTGCACGGCAGGCTCGACGGGAGCTGCGACCTCGATGAGCGGGGGTGGAGCAGGGGGAGCGACCTGAGGGTTTGCGCCCGAAAGCCCACCGAAGACACCACCTGCGAGGGCACCTGCTGTCGCACCGATGACTGCACCCGGGAGAGCACCGACCGCGCCACCGATAAGACACCCGGCTGCACCGCCGATTGCGCCACCGACAGGTGCGCCTGCACCTCCGGTCGGAACTCCACCAATGAGCCCGCCCGCCACGACACCGACTACGCCACCAATAGCGCAGCCTGCCAAGCCGAAAACGGCCGTGCCCCCGATTCCGAGCCCACCGCCAATTACTGTGCCGGCCAAACTTCCTGCGGCCATGCGGTCCGACTGATCACGCGGGAACCCCAGCCCGTCATAGGCGGCAGCAATCTGCCACTCCGCCATGTCCAGGTAGGACTGCGCCTTATCGCGCGACTTCTCATCGATGAAGTCCGGCAACTGCACAGTATTCGTGCCGACCCGCAATTTGTGCGGGTCCGACGGCATAACCGCAGCTTGATCATTCGGCGCGACCGTCGCCTCCTCAGGCGCAGACTCTTCCTGAGTCTCCGGCTGCACGAGGGTATCGATATTCGGCCGAGTCTGCTGCTGCGGCCGAGGGCGATTCGGCGGCGCGACGGGCGGATCCGGAATCCAATCCGCCGGACTGGGCGCGGTATTCACCGCGGGCGGCTCGGGCGTCGTACTCAGCCCGGGCTGTCCTTCACCGGGCACGGCCAGCCCCGGTTGCCCAGGTGCCGCCGCGGCGACTCCCTGGCTCGCTACCAGCAGCATCGGCAGAACCGACCATGCGAGCGAGGTACGTGTAGCGCTCATCTCTACCCCATTCCCCATACGGTCAACACTGGACTCCCCGGCCCGAATCCCCCTGACGGCCAGGCTGTATGCCCGTGACCGACCCCATCGCAGATGATCCCCCGACCCGTGTCACTGTGACCCATGCCGAAACCCCACCACCGTGCGATGATCATGTTCCGGGTTCGATCCTACTCGTAACCACGCTCGCCACAACCGGATACGGGACAGTCGGAACCAATTCTTCCTACTAATCGATCCGACGGCCGTATGATCCCCGTCAACCCCCGTAAGAACCGTGCGCCCCAACATGTCTCGAACAGGCACCGGTTCGCGGAAGGAATTCGCATGTGCGCCAAGTCAGCACACTCTCGGCAATCGCTCGCGCGGCCATCGGCCACCCGGCTCCGCCGTCTCGCGGCACTACCGATCCTGGCGGCCACCCTGCTCCTCACCGCCTGTGGCAGCGACGGTCCTTCCGGCACGACCCCCACGACCGAAGCCCCGGATCCCTCGCGCCCGCCGGCCGGCATCCACTGGGAGTCGTACCAGGGCATCCAACTTCCCATCGGCGCCGACGGCCCCAAGAACCTCGGCACTGCCGCCACGGGATACACCCACTCGCCCCAGGGGGCAGCGCTGGCCGCCATCAATCACAACGTGCGGCTCTCGCTCGCGCCGGACACCACGTGGCCGCAGATAGCATCGCAGTCCCTCATCCCCGGGCCCGCCAAGGACAACTGGGTTCTCTCGCGCTCGCAGATCTCCATCACGTCGGCCGCCAATCCGGCGCTTGCGCCTCGCATCACGGCATACAAGATCAACAACTATTCGGCGGAGCGGGCGGATCTCACCGTGTATTCGACGTATCCGGATGCGTCCATCACTTCGGCCGAGCAGGTGGTGTTGTGGGTGTCCGAGGACTGGCGGTTGTTGTTGCCGGATCCGGTGGCGAAGGTTCCCACCGTGCACTCGGTTTCGGTGATTCCGGAAGGGGTTGTCACCTTGCCTGTTGTGGGGTGAGGGGGCCGGTGGAGGGGTGGTTCTGCCGGGGTGATTGTCGGAGCGTTGGGTGGCTGGCTGGGTTGACGAACGACTGGATAACGAGAACCAGCGTGGACCGGTCAGGGGGTCGAGCTGCGGTTCCGGCCCCCTCGGGGAGAGCAGCCTGGATAACGAGAACCAGCGGGGTGCAGATGGGGAGGCCGGGCTGCGGTTCCAGCCCTCCCGGGGCAAAGCAGCCTGGATAACGGAATACCAGCGGGGACCGGTTCGGAGCCTCGACGGCGGTACCGGCCCTACCGGGCCGATAAGAGGGATCCACCACCGGCGGGGTACAAGCTAGCCTCGAATCGATTACCGCTCACCACGATCACCCTCTAAGGCAGTACCAGCATTCAGCGATGACGGATCTTTGTCTGTAAGTCTCGAGAGGGTTCCCACGGCCATCCAGCCACGCTGGAAGGACGAACAGGCTCCCAACGGGGGAGCCGAGGTCGGGTACGGCTGGCGAGGTAACCAGCATTGCCGCGTTGTTCTTGCTTGTTCTCCCGAACCCCGCTGGAAGCCGGAGGGTGGGTTTGGGTTGGGGCTACGTCGGCCACTGGAGTGAATACCGATGCCGTGGAGTCGCACCCGCTGCACGGGCGGGAAGGCCGGGCAGGGCCACAGGCGCGCGCGAGCCCCTTCGGCATCGAAGGCCGAAGAGGCAATGGGCGGAAGCGCTTGGCGCACAGGGGGTCCGGGTCGGTACCGGCGGCGATGCTGCTAGCAGAGTCGCCGGGCAGGGATACCCGGCACTCGGGGGTGGTGACGCAAGTTCACACGAGGTCTGCGAGCGGGGTCGATATGCGGTGGTGGTATCCACCCGGTCTTGCCCGGATGCTCCGAATCCTCGGGCATCACGATCGTTTTCCAGCCGTTCGGGCCGGTGTTGATCTGTGCGTGGCAGGCGTCGCACGCGAATGTCAGGTTCTCGATGTCGGTGTCGCCGCCATCGGCCCATTCCTTGATGTGGTGCACCGCCGATCGGCTCGCCGGCGCGTCGCATCCGGGGCGGGTGCAACCCCGCTCGGTCGCGGTCAACGCCAATCGCTGCGCCGGGTTGGCCAAGCGCTGACCACGAGACAGATGCAACGGGCGGCCATCCGAGTCGGCCACCAGCAGGTATCGGGTGCAGTTCGTGGCGACCTCGAGGGCTTCGGTGATCGACATCGTGCCACCGGTCGCGGTCGTTGCGATCCCGATGCGGCGTTCGAGATCCTCGATACTCATCGTGACGATGGTCGAGACCGGCAGCCCGCGATGCGATCCCAGCCTCGACGGCCCCATGTCCGGGCGCAGGAAAGTGAGCAGCGCATCGTGATTGCGTTGAGCGGCGGTGCGGTGATCGCGCTTGGCAGCCGCACGCACCTTCGCGCGTGCGGCAGCCCGAGCCCGCTCGGCCGGAGTCAACGACGCGTCGTCTACCTCGGTGCCATCGTCGATGGTGTCGCCGTCGTCGAGTTCGGTATCGATGCCGAGTTCAGTGGTGGTCCAAGGGCTTTCGGGGTCATCGGGGTTACACATGCCGGGTCGGCCGAGCTTCTCGATCACCGGGATGAACACCGCACCCAGTTGCGGGGTCAGCAATCCCGAGATCGGGTACATGCCATCGATCCGCTGGTTCCCGATCGTGATACCCCGCACCCGCTGGCGGTCCTTGGCTTCGACCAGGCGGCCATCGGGGTCGGTGTAGGCCAGGACTCGAACCCCGAGGGTGGTCACACCCTTCGGGTCACCCTGGCGGGCGTACGCGGTCAGGTGTTGTTCGGCGAGGTCTTTGGCTTCCACGCCCGCGGCATCGGGGATCCGCGCGAGTACATCCTTGATCGCCTTGATGTGGTCGGCGGAAATGTCCCCGGCCCGTTGTGCTTCGGCCACACGCGGCAACACCGGCGGCCGGTGGAACGAGCCTTCCTGCACGGTCGAGAGCAGGTCGGCGTTACGAACCCGAGCGGCAGCTTCCTGGTGTGACAGCCGCAGTGTCTCCTGCAGGAACAGGATCGGGCTCTTCACCCCGGCCCGTGCGGGCAGCCCCCGCGCTCCGGATTCGAGCGCACACTGCTGCTTGACCACGTCGAGTTTCCGGAAACTGGTTTCGAGTTCCTGCATGAACTCAATGAACTCGTCATCGGACAACGGAAACATCGGTGATTCGAGCAGGCCTTCCACCGCGGCAGCGAATGCGTGTGCACTCTGCGCGATAGCGGATTCCCTTCCCGAATTCATCCCCCCATTCTACCCCGTCATAGCAACCATGAATAGCCCAATTCGATTGTGATACAACGATATTCAGACCAACCGATGATTCGGACACTGATCCGCCGCCGCCCATAATCCCACCCGCCGGCCATTAATTCCTGGCCCGCACCGCCCCCGAAATTCTAAAGTCGCGCGGTGGTCGCACCCGAGAGCAATGATCTCCCCGCCCAGGACCCTGCCGAACTCCTCCGAGCGGCTCCCGACACCCTGCTGGGCATGATCCAGCGCGGTCGCGGAGCCTCCCGAGCTCGAGCCCGCTCGAACCGGCAAGCCGCAGCCACCCACGTTGTCGACTGCATAGTCCACGACCCCCGCTGGGATCACCAGGTCGAGTCCCGAGCGTGGCTGTACGCGACGCTAGTAACGGATCTCGGCATCGACCTCGCGGATTTACGCCCCGCCTATTCCTCCCCGCACGACCCGCGCGGCGACTCCGATGCCTGGATCGTCACCGGCGTCTTCGAATGCCTGGCACAGCGCGGGATTCCCGGTGCGGTAACCGAATTGCGCCGCTACCTCGCCACGGGACGCGATCCACACTTGGCCATGAGTCATCTCCTGCCCTTCGTGGATCATCCCGAAGCCGAAGGACTCCACGACGACCTTCTCGCGATCGTCGATGACGAAGAACTGACGTACCTGCTGCGTTCGTCATGGCAATTCCCCGATCTGTCCGCGCATCCGTGGCTGAGCTGGCGGCAATCGAGTCCGCGCACGGAACGCGCCGCTGTTGCCGTGGAACGCGAACAGGCCGAGAGCAAGTGCGACCGGCCGGGAGCCGCGGCGCGAAACGTGAGGCTCCGGGATCGGGCGGTGCGTTTGGCGGTCGAGGCCGGGTATCTGACGGCCGCCGAAGTCCGGTCGCTCAGCGACGAACGATGGTCGAGGTTCCTGCTGGACGTCGCGTCCGTGCGGCTCACCGACCGGGAACTGCCGCGCGAGGTTCGAATCTGGTTGCGCAGGCAGTTCCGGGAGCTCCGATCGCCCGATGCGCTCACTTGGGCTCGAACAAGCCTTTCCCCCGGCGGCGGTCAGCACGACGACGCGCTGTCCATGCTGGCGAGAATCGGTGAAAGCGCCGACGCGCCAATGCTGTTCGACTATATGATCTCCGCCGCCGCGGCCGGTGACGAGGGCATCGGGGACCTGTGCGACATAGTCCCGGCCCTCGGCCGGCTGACCTACGCACCTGCGCGATCGCCGATCGAGGAGATCTTCGTCAGCACGCCCTATTCGTATCTGCGTGAGCGTTGCGCGGGGGCATTGAGCACGCTGGCAGCGGACTTCCCCGTGCGGTATGCGATCGAATGCCTGGACGACTGCGAGTCCGGCACCCGAGAGATCGGCATCGCACACGCCGATCTCTCGAATCCCGAAGTCCGCGAACGCATCAATTCCATCGCTACTGACGCCTCTGAGGAGCTCGAGACCAGGCGAGCGGCGGTCACCCGTATCGAGCGGGACGTCTGACCCGAGGGGCGGCCGGAGCTCACGGCCTCCCCGGCATCACATGTCCCAGGGTGCCTGCGGCAGTACCGCCCCGGTCTCGAGCAGCGACTTGAGGTTGGCCAGCACGGCGGGCCAGCCGGACGAAATGCCCTGCAGCATCTCCTCGTTCGGCAGATTCTCGTGGGTGACGGTGAGCCGGACGATGTCCCGGTGCGGCTCGATCAGGAACGTCACCACCGACGGATCGCGATCCTCCTCCAGGGAATCCTCGAACGTGACGACCAGGCGCTTGGGGGGATCGGTTTCGAGCACCTTGCCGATCACGTCGATCTTGCCGGTGCCGTCGACGCGGCGATGCTCCCAGGTCGAACCCTGTTGCCAGTCGGACACATTCGCGTGTCCCCAGTACTGGGCGGTGAGGTCCGCGTCGGTCAGCGCCTTCCAGACCTGCTCGGCGCTGGCGCGAATGTAGGTGACGTACACGTAGTTGGCTACGGCCGTGGTCATGGCGTACTCCTCTGCCTGATTCTTGATACCGCGGATCACGTCCAGCCGGGGCTGGTCGAAGACGGAGATCCACCGCATCTCGATGTCGTGGATCGGTGCCGGATTGATGTAGTGCACCCGCTCCCGCCCACGCCGCAGCACGGTGACGAGCCCGGCGGCCACCAGGATGTCCACGTGCTGCGTCAGGGACTGCCGAGCCATGTCCACGCGCTCGCAAAGCTCACGCAGCGTCTGCCCGTTCTGCTCCCGCAGCCGGTCGAGCACCAGCCTCCGGGTGGGGTCCGCCAACGCCTTGAAAACCATGTCCATGTCGGGTTCGGGTTGCACCCGAAAATAATGCAGGTATTTACCTGCATATGTCAACACCTCGGAGCATAACCACAGCTGACAGGCGCGCGCGAGAGTCCGCCGCCGTGCCCACCCGCTTGCTCCGAGGGTCGATTCGCTGCCGTCGACCCGCCCCCACGCGACCGCATCCCGAGCCGACGGGAACTCACATCGCGTCGCCCACCCACCGCCGGGGCCACTCCGCTATCGGCCCGGTAGGGCTGGAACCGCGACCCACGTTCTCGGCCGGGCAACGCTGGTTCTCGTTATCCAGTCGTTCCGGAACTCAGCCACCTCCCAACGCTCCGATTCCCCGAAAGCCGGGAACGCCCACCCGACGCCCGACAATGTCGATCCGACGGCTGGGAACGCTGACCCGACGGTCGGGCACCGAAGATCCTTCCTACCCCGCCCGATCCAACTCCGGTGCCATAGCGACCCGCCAGAACTCCGCATACCGCCCACCCCCACACACGAGCTCATCGTGACTCCCCGCCTCCACAACCGTCCCGCCGTCGAGAAACACGATGTGATCGGCACTGCGCACCGTGCGCAGCCGATGCGCGACAACCACCACGGTTCGCCCCGCCATCAGTCGATCCACGCCCGCGTGCACGGCCCCCTCGTTCACCGGATCCAGCGCCGAAGTCACCTCGTCCAGCAGCACGATCGGCGCGTCCTTCAACAGCGCCCGCGCGATCGAAACACGCTGCCGCTCACCACCGGACAGCAGCGACCCGCCCTCACCCACCTGCGTATTCCACCCATCGGCCAGCCGCTCGATCACCTCGTCGAGCTGCGCCGCGCTCGCCGCCGCTCGCACCTCGGCCTCCGTCGCCCCGGGCCGCCCGAGCCGGATGTTCTCCGCGATCGTTCCGTCGAACAGGTACACGTCCTGGAAGACGATCGCGATCCGCGACATCAGGTCGTCCGTGCTCATCGAGCGGACATCCACCCCGCCGATCCGCACCGCGCCGCCGTCCACGTCGTAGAACCGCGCGAGTAGTTGCAGCAGTGTGCTTTTGCCCGACCCGGACGGGCCGACGATCGCGAGCCGGGTACCCGCGGGAACGGTGAGCGACATGTCGCGGACCACCGGCCGCCCACCGCGCCGGAAGGTCACCGCGTCGAACTCCACGTCATGACCGGCCGGACTGAGCGGGGTGCGCGGTTCCGGGAGCGGTTCGGTGCGCAGCACCGCGTCGATCTTCGTCAGCACCGCGCGACCGGAACGGAGCTGGCTCCCGATGTCCGAGAGCGACAGCAGTGGATCCGCGCTGCGGGCCGCCAGCACCAGGATCGCGAGAACCTCTGCCGCGCCGATGTTTCCACCCACCGCCAGATACGCGCCGAGTGCCAGGAGTGCGGTGAAGACCGCCTGCACCGTGAGCGCCGAGCCCAGCAGACCGGGCACCGCCGCGCGAATGGAGTTCCGGCTCGCCCGTGCCACCTCGCTCAGAGCGTCGTCGAGCAGCCCGAACCGTTCGGCGGTGCGCCCGCCCGCGCGCAACACCGGTTGTGCGCGAAGGTATTCGATGACCCGCGCGGTGGCCTCCCGGTCGCGCTCGTCGCGGTCGGCGTCGGTGTCCGCCATCGCCCGGCCGGTCCGGATCTGGATCAGCACCACGACCGGTGCGGCCAGCAGTGCCGCCAGGCCCAGCTGCCACTGGTAGGCGAGCATGACCAGCACGATGGTCAGCGGTGTCACGCAGGCGGACAGGAACGGTCCCAGGATGTGCGCGATGACGCCCATCGACTGCAGCACCCCGGCGCCGGCCAGTTCGGACACCTCACCCACGCGGCGCGCGGTGAACCAGCCGATGGGCAGGCGCGCCAGGTGATCTCCGAGCCGGTGGTAGACCCCGTGCAGTAGCGCGGTGCCGACCCGGAAGCCGGCCAGGTCGCCGCGGTACCGCAGGATCGCGTACACCGCGACCGCGAGGGCGAAGGCGATCAGCCAGGGGCGTCCGTCCTCGGGACTGTCGCCGAACAGCGCGCGCAGCAGGGGGACCAGGAACGCGTACGAGAGGCCCTCGGCGACGGCGGTGGCCGTCATCAGCGCCAGGGTGCGCCGCAGCGGCGCCGCGTAGTCGTGGCCGAGCAGGTGCAGGAGCATGCGGATCATCGCGGGTCGCCTTCCCGGCTGTTGTCGTGCGGTCCGTGGTCGGGCACGGCCGGTTCCATAACGTGGTCGCGGAGTGGTCGATCCCGCCGGGCGTGTGCGCCGTGAAGTTCGGCGAATCTGCCCGAACCGGTGCGCAATTCGGCCGGACGACCCTGTTCGACGACCACGCCGTTCTCCAGCACCACCACGGCGTCCGCGTCGGCGATGGTCTCCAGCCGGTGTGCGATGACGAGAATCGTCCGGTCGGCGGCGAGACCGGCCAGTGCCCGTCGCACCGCGCGCTCGGTCAGGGGATCGGCGAACGAGGTCGCCTCGTCCAGCACGAGCACCGGCGTATCGGCGAGCAGGGCGCGGGCGAGGGAAATCCGTTGCGCCTCACCGCCGGACAGGTCGGCATCCGCACCCAGCACGGTCTCGTATCCCCGCGGGAGTTCGAGGATTCGATCGTGGATGTCGGCCAGCTCGGCCACCCGCACCACGTCGTCGAGGGCGGCGTGCGGCGCGGCCAGCGCGATGTTGTCCGCGACCGAGGCGCGCAGCAGCCGCACGTCCTGGAAGACGAACGACACCCGCCGGTACAGTTCCCGGCTGCCCAGCTCGCGCAAATCCACCCCGCCCAGCAGGACCGCGCCGTGCGTGGGATCGAAGAAGCGCGGCAAAAGCTGTACCAGCGTGGACTTTCCGCTGCCGGAGGGCCCGACCAGCGCGGTCACGGTGCCGGGTTCGAGGGTCAGGTCGATGCCGCGCAGGACTTCCGGACCGTCGCCGTACCCGAATCGCACGTTCCGCAGCTCCACGCGATGTCCCCGCGGCACAACGGGTCGCGCGGGTTCGGGAAGCTCGGGGGTGCCCAGCACATCCCGGATTCGGCCGAGTGCGCGCCGGGCGGCCTGCAGGTCGTCGAGGCCGTGCCCGAGTGCCGCCACCGGCGCGGTCAGGCCGAGTCCGAGCAGCAGGAACGGCAGCAGATCGGCGGGCGCCAGGGAGCCGCCGGTGATGAACGCCGAACCGCCGATCAGCACGACCAGCAGCACGAACGGCGGCGACAATGCCAGCTGCATGCCGGCGGCGATCAGGGACATGCCGAAGACCCAGCTGCGCAGGGTGCCGGTGAAGTCGTCCGCGGCCGTCAGGAACGTGCGATGGGCGCGCGAACCGCCGCCGAAGGCTTTGACCACCGCGATACCCTGCACGAATTCCACTGCGGCAGAATTTATCCGGCTCATGGCCGCATCCATCTCGTGTTCCAGGCGCCGGCGGTTCGGCGTCATCATCAACGGCACCAGGGCCAGGGCGAGCACGACGGGAATCAGGGTGATGAGGGTCAGCCGCCAGTCGATGGCGGCGAGATAGATCAGCGACACCAGCGGGACGACGAACGCGGAGACCAGTTCGCCGGGCGCGTGGGCGATCAGCGGATGCGTGGCGCTGACGTCCTGTCCCACCATCTTCGCCAGTTCGCCGGTCCGCCTGCGCGCGAACCAGCCGATCGGCACCCGGCCCAGCCGATCGGCGAGCCGCCTGCGCAGGTCCAGCTGCACCCGGCTGTCCAGCAGATGCCCGATGCCCGCGGACGCGGCGGTGCACACCAGCCGCACGAGCAGCCCGGCGGCGCCGGCCAGCACGATCAGCCGGACGTGCCCGTGGTCGATGGGCCCGGCGGACAGCAGCGTCCGGCCGAGCTCGACCACGGCCAGCAGCGGTGCGAGACCGGCGACAGCGCCGAGCACCTGGAGCGCCAGCACCGCGGCGAAGCGCCATCGATACGGCGCGAGCAGCCGGATCATGTGCGGCGGCGGGGGATCGGGTGGTGTGACCCGGGCTGTCGGCCGGGCCTGTTCGGTGGTGGTCATCGCGCGCCGTCGCTCTCCTCGCGAACCGGGGCGGCGTGCTCGCATGCCGATCCGATTCGGGTTGTCGTGGGGGAGCGCGACCGCCGCTCCCGCGAGTCCGCGCGCTCCGCCGGGCCGTCCTGCCGACGGGCCCCACCGGTAGGCTCGCAGGGGTGACCGTCGGCGCGCTTTCGGAAACCTGCGGTCCGAACAGATTGCCCCGGGTGTGGATTCGCCCCGCCCATGCCGGGTACATCGGACCCGAGCTCGGGGTCGATCTGCACGCCCCGGCGGTCGCGGTGCTCAGCGTCGGTCTCGACGGGCCGTTCGAGCTGGAGACCGCCACCCACGGGCCGATCACCACCGGCAGCTGTTTCGCACCCGCGCACACCCCACATCGGGTGACCGTGCCCGGCGGCTGGATACTGCTGCTGTTCGTGGATCCCGCGAGCACGAGCGCCTCGGCCATCGCGGGGGAGATGACGGCGTTCGACGAGCCGTACGGGCTCGGTCATCGCCACGAACGCGAACTCGCCGAGCTGTGTGCCGGGCTCGATCCGGACCCGGATCGCATTGTCGCGCGGGCGGTCTCGGGTCCGGCGCGTGTCTCGGATCCGCGCATCGACCGGGTCGCAGCCGGCATCCGCGACAATCCGAACGACACCTACCGCGCCGAGCCGATCGCCGCCTCCCTCGGCCTGTCCACCACGCACTTCCTGCGGGTTTTCGCCCAGCAGTGCGGGACCACCTTCCGCGGCTACCAGCGCTGGGCGCGCATCGTGCACGCGATGCGGTCCGTGGGCGCGGGCCACGACCTGACCCGGGCCGCCACCGACGCGGGCTTCGCGACCCCCTCGCACTTCAGCGAGACGTTCCACGCGATGTTCGGGATCTCCGCCACGGCGACGCTGCGCACGGGGATCCATTTCGACCTCGGGGCGTAGCGGGGCGGCCAGGACGGCGGGGGCACAACACTCTCGTTCGAGGTGCTCTTCCTCGTTCAGGAGTGCCCCGGCGTGGGAGGCGACCGCGGGGGTGCCCCGCGCCCACTGAGCACACGTGCTGTGTTCACCTGTCCGTTGTCGTCAGGGCGTGCGCTTCCTTGGGTGTGTGAGTCGCCTGTTGTGAGGGCGTGGGCGGCTCGTTGTGAGGTGTGGGTTTCCATGGGAGGGGGCGTGAGCCGCCCATCGGCAGCGCGTGCGTTTCGTGGGTGGGGGGCGTGCGTCTCGCGACGATTGCCTGTGGCGCGCACGGCCTATCGAAGGTTGCCGATGACGCGTGCTACAGGTCCAGCACCAGCCGCCCGCCCGCACACCGGGAGACGCAGATGAGGATGTCGCCCTCGGCGCGCTCGTCCGGGGTCAGGGCGGTGTCTCGGTGCTCGGGTTCGCCGTCGAGCGTGCGGACCAGACAGGTGCGGCAGAAGCCCTGGCGGCAGGAGTAGGCCGTGTCGGGGCGGACCGCGAGCACGGATTCGAGAATGGTGCGATCGGCCGCCACCTCGACCGTCTCGCCGGTGCGTGCGAGAACGACGTCGAAGGGCTTGCCGTCGACAACCGGTGGGGCGGAGAAGCGTTCGGAGTACAGGGCGATCTCGGGGCGGTGGCGCAGCGCGTCGGTGATCGTCGCGGTCATGGCGGCCGGACCGCAGCAGTAGACCGCGGCGCCGGGGCCGACGCCGCCCAGCAGTGCGGTCGCGTCGGGCAGGCCGTGGATGTCGTCGGTGCGGACCGTGACGCGGTCGCCGAACTCGCCCAGTTCGCGCAGGAACGGCAGGGTGTCGGCCGCCCGGCCGGTGTAGATCAGGGTCCAGTTGGACCCGGCGCGCGCGGCGGCCCGCACCATGGGCAGGATCGGCGTGATGCCGATGCCTCCGGCCACGAAATGCACTCGGGTGCCGGCGTTTCCGGGCGGCACGAAAGGGAACGCGTTGCGCGGCCCCCGGATCGTGACCCGGGTGCCCGGTGTCAGCGCCTCGTGCACCTCGCGGGATCCGCCGCCGCCATCCGGGATGCGGCGCACCGCGATTCGATAGCTGTTCGCGTCGCGCGGGTCGCCGCACAGCGAGTACTGGCGCAGCCGGCCGGAGGGCAGTTCCACATCCAGGTGCGCGCCCGGCATCCACGCCGGCAGTTCCCCGCCGTCCGGTGCGGCGAATCGGATGCCGACCACGTCGTTGTCGCGGGCTTCGATCCGGCGCTCGGTGACGACCACCTCGATGCGGCGATCGTTCTCGGGGGCGGGCGGGGCGTGCCGGTGCACGCGTTCGATCCAGCCCAGGCGCGTGTGGAGGATCGCCGAGAGGGTGCCCATCAGCAGATCGCTCCGACGGCGGCCGTAGAGCGGCGCCGGAATGCGCTGTGCCGGTGCCGAATCGAGCCGTGCGGGATCCGGCTGTCGCGGTGCCGGATTCGACTGCCGCGACGCGGTGTTCGTGCTCATGCCGCGAGCCGGGCCGCAGGCGAGGTCGCCAGGTACGCGACGGCCTGCGCGGTCGAGCCCATGTTCTCCGGGCTGTAGCGCGGATTGAACATGCTGAGCATGCCCCACAGCAGGGACGGCACCCCGGGCAGCGCGCCGCGCAGCATGGCGCCCAGGATGCGCACGATGAGCCGGGGGTAGCCCAGGTTCGGCAGGCCCGGGTCCTGCCGGACAAGGAATTTGGTACCGCGCAGCATCAACAGGATGAATGTCGGGAAGGCCACGACGATCGGCAGGGTGCGGCGCAGGTAGCCCATCTCGAAGTAGCCCGCCACGTCGTGGGCCACGTTGCGATGCTCGACCTCCTCGGCGCCGTGCCAGCGGAACAGATCCGCCATGCGCGGATCCGCGCGATGCTTCTCCAGATCGGCGTTCAGCACCCACACGCCCAGCCAGGCGAAGAAGTGCTCGAGCACCGCGATAACGTTGAGCCGCTCCAGCAGTCGCTGATGACGGGCCGTCTCGTCGCCGGTCTCGGCCGGTCCCAGCAGCTTGCGGAACAGGAACTCCATCTGCCGCAGGTACGGGCCGGAGTCGAGGCCGTGCACGGCCAGCACCTCATCGAGCACCTTGTTGTGGGTCTCGGCGTGCATGGACTCCTGCCCGATGAAGCCGAGCATCTGCTCGCGCAGCTTCTCGTCGCGCACCAGCGGCAGCGCCTCGGTGAACGTGCGGCAGAACATGCGCTCGCCCTCGGGGAGCAGCAGATTGAAGGCGTTGATCACCATGGAGGCGACGGGTTCGCCCGGCATCCAGTGCAGCGGGGTGCCGGTCCAGTCGAAGGTGACGTTGCGGGCCTGCAGGGCGACTTCGCCCGGTTCGGGTGTCTTGCTCATGGGTGATGGCTCCGTATCCGGCTGTGACGGTGGTGATTCCGGCGAGTCAGCGGCTCGCGGCGGGAACCGAGCGGGCCGACGGGTGTCCGGCGCGCAGGAATTGCCCGGTGCCCCAGGCGGTTCCGAGGCCCTCGGCGAACACCCCGGCGCGGTATACCGGCTTGCCGTTGACGATGGTCGCGGTGACGGCCCGGTCGTTGCGGTTGACCATGCGATCGAGGCCGAACTCCGGCATGGCCGTCTCGTGCAGTCCGTGCACCGCCGAGTCCAGTCCGGCCGGATCGACGATGGCGATGTCGGCTCGGTCGCCTTCGCGCAGCAGCCCCGCGTCGATCCGATACCACCGCGCGAGTTCACCGGTCAGCCGGTGCACGGCGCGTTCGACGCTCAGGAACGGCTTCCTGCTGTCCTGTGCGCGCAGCACCCGCTCGAGCAGGCGCAGGTGGTAGTTGTAGAACGCCATGTTCCGCAGATGCGCTCCCGCGTCGCCGAAGCCCATCTGCACGCCGTCGTTGGCGGCGAGCTTGTCCAGGTACTTGGGCCGATCATTGGCGATCGTGGTGCGCCAGCGCAGTTTCGGGCCGTACTCCACCACCAGGTCCAGGTAGGCATCGACCGGATGCAGGCCGCGTTCCTTGCCGACCTGCCCGATGGTCTTGCCGATGACCGTGGCGTCGGGGCAGCCGATGATCTCCGCGTCGAAGAAGTCGCGGTGCCAGATGCGCGGGCTGAACTTGTCGTCGTATTCGCGCCGGAAGCGTCGCCGGTAGCCCTCGTCGCGCAGCAGTTCGTTGCGCTCGACCTGGTCCTTCAGGTGCAGTGCCGCGGCGCCCGCCCCGAACTCCTCGAACACCACCAGGTCGATGCCGTCCGCGTACACCGTGAACGGCACCGGCAGATGCTGCCAGCGGAAGTCGGTGCGCGCGAGGCGATTCAGCAGCGGCGCGGCCCAGAGCATGAAGTAGGCCAGGGGCGGATACGCCTTGGAATCGGCCGCGGACAGCAGCGAGGTGCGCAGTTTGGGCCGGCCGAACAGGCCCGAGCTGGCCCAGAAGTACTTGTAGATGTTGGGCCGCAGGTCGATGGTCGGCGCGCTCTGCAGCACCCGGCGATTGCGGCGCAGCACCCGGTTCAGCGCGCGGACCTCCTTCCCGCGCGCATAGGTCGAGGGCAGCGACCGGGACCGGTGGACCTCGCCGTCGATCTTGTCCAGCTTGTTGGACATGGACGAGAGCCCCAGGAAGCCCTCGTCGATGGCCTCGCCGAGCAGCAGCTGCATGCGCTCGATCTCGGCGGCGCTGGGCCTGGTGTCGCGGGTGACGGCGCGATCGAGACCCAGCACGTGGGTGCGCAGGTCCGAATGTCCCAGGAAGGCGGCGATATTCGGGCCGAGCGGCATCTCGTCCAGGGCTTTGGCGTATTCGCCCGGCCCGCTCCAGGTGCGGCGCTCGCCGAGCGTGCGGTGGACCGCCTCGCGCGGCACCGCCTCGACGCGGCTGAAGATGTCGGCGCAGTCGTCGTTGGACGCCAGGATGGTCGAGAGCGAGCAGTTGCCGATCACGACGGTGGTCACCCCGTGCCGAAGCGATTCCGAGAGTTCGGGTTTGACCAGCATCTCGGCGTCGTAGTGGGTGTGCACGTCGAGGAACCCGGGCATGACCCACTGCCCGGCGGCATCGATCACCTCGGTGTCCGGGCCGGGCGTCAGCGGATCGGCCGAGACCTTGACCACGATGCCGCCGCGAATGCCGAGATCGCGGGTCAGCCCGGGTGCGCCGGTGCCGTCGAACCAGGTGCCGGCGGTGATGATCAGATCGAAATCGTCCATGGCGGTGCTGCTTTCTGCCGCGCGGTCAGCGCGAGTGGGCGTCGATGAAGGCGGCCGCGGTCCGGGCCAGGTAGGCGGGATCGCTGAACGGCAGCCAGTGTCCGTACGGGGCGTCGTGCCGCACCAGCGTCGAGACCCAGCGGCCGGTGTCGTCGTACCCGGCGGGGCGGACGGCGATGTCACGGGTGTTCACGAGCAGTTGCACCGGAACCTCGGTGCGCCGCTCGCGCGGGTGGCGCAGGCGCGCAACGATGTTCGCGCGATAGAAGCGCAGGCCCGAGATCATGTCCGCGCGCAGGGTCGGCGCGAGGTGCACCTGATCGGGGGCGGTGCCCTCGACGATGCGCAGGAACAGCTTCCAGATCCGCGCGGATCCGAAGACCCGGAAGAACAGCGCCGGGAGCACCGGAATCATGAAGAACACGGTGTAGGCCGAGGAGATCATCTGGGTGATCGGGCCCCACGCGTTGCGCGGGGTCGGGCGCGCGAGCCGGGTGCGCATCCAGGCGCCCAGGTGATCGAGGTTCGGGCCCGAGACCGAGGTGAACGAGCGCACGCGGCGTTCGGCTCCCGGTTCGCACACCGCTTCCCAGATCTGCACCGAACCCCAGTCGTGGGCGACCACGTGCACGGGCCGGTCGGGGCTGAGCACGTCGATGACGGCGAAGAAGTCCCGGGCGAGCTCCTCGATCCGGAAGGCCGCCACCGTGCCCGGGACGGTCGACTCGCCGTAACCGCGGGTGTCGTAGGCGATGACGCGGTACTTGTCCGCGAGTTCGGGGATGACGCCGTCCCACAGGTGGTGGGTGTCGGGCCAGCCGTGCACCAGCACGACGGGTTCGGCGTCGGAGGCGCCGTATTCGAAGACCGCGATGCTGATGTCGCCGTTGCGCACGGTCGACCGGCGGTCCGGGACGCGCGTCGCCCGCGGTGCGGGAGCGGTGGAATCTGCGAGCTGACCCGGCATCGGAGTCCTTCCGGGCGGGTGCGCGCACACCGCCGAGTACTGTCGGTTCGATAATGTAGTACCAGCGGTACTTCGATGAGTGTCACGATCTCGGCGAGCAAAGTCAACGTGGGTAGGAACAATGGCGGATACGGTCGTACCGGCGGTATCGGGGAGCGGCCCCGGAGCGGGGCGCGGGTCGCTAGAATCCCGACGGTGAGAGCACGCCCCGTCCGAAGAAGGTTGCCGCTGTGAGGTCGTCCGGGCGTTCGAGCCCCCGCGCGCTGACGCGTGACGAGGTCGTGCAGGGCGCGATCCGGGTCATCGGCCGCACCGGGCCGTACGCCTCCATGGGCGCCATCGCCGAGGAGATGGGCGTCGCGAAACCGCGCCTGTACCGGCTGTTCTCGGACAAGTCGGATCTGGACCGCGCCATCGCCGACTGGATGGTGCGCGAGATCTACCGCTCGATCACCCCGGATATCTCGCTCATGATGCAGCCGCCGCGGGCAACCGTGCGCCGCTTCCTCGAGGCCTACACCGAGACGATCGCGAAGTACCCCAACCTCTTCCGCTTCCTGGCCCTCACCCAGGTCGCCCCGCCCACCGACGGCCCGGGCCTGCCCCTGGACGTGGGCCGCCGCATGGCCGATCAGCTCGCCGAACGCGGTGCGGGCCTGCTCGCGGCGGTCGGCCTCGACACCGACGGTGTGGACTACCTGACCCGCGGCCTGGTCGGGTTCGTCGTCTCGGTCACCGACCTGTGGCTCGGCGCGGACGGCACCCCGACGCCCGAACGCACCGCCCAGTTCGTCGACCGCACAACGGAATCGGTGTGCGCGCTACTGGGCGAGTTCCTGCTGAGCAAGAACGTGGTCGCGGACCCGGATACCCCGGTGGTCGCCACGCTCGCCGCGATCAGCCAGAGTCGCCCGGACTGATCGGGGGTGGTTCGGCCGGTGGCTCGCTGCCGCGGTCGCTCCGGGAGGCGGCGATCGTGCGGAAAACCGCTCCGGGTCAGCCCTTCTCGTCCGGATCAGGGTCCGCGCCCTGCTGCGGCACGGTGCGCAGCAGCGCCCGGACCGTGCTGCGCAGGCGTTCGGGCGGGAACTCGGCGGGATTCGACAGCACCATCCGGCCCAGCACCTCCACGAAGCCGAGCATCACGGTGCCGATCAGTTCGACATCGGCGTTCCTGGGCCCGCCGCGCAATTCCATTCCCACGCGCAGCAATTCGATACAGCGGGTCAGGAGCTGGTCGCGGGCCGCGGTGAGCAACTCACTGTAGTCGGCGGGCGCCCCGTCCGCGTGCATGAGGATGAGCCGCCAGCGCATGGGGTCCGCGGCGACCGCCTCGAGGAAGGCCATGACCGCGCCGGTGTACTCCTGATCGGGATCGGACCCGCGCAGTTCGGTGGGCAGCGATCCCAGGACCTGGTTCATGCCGCGCGTGTGCTCGCGATGCAGCAGCGCCCCGACCAGTTCCGGCGCGGTCGGATACAGCGCGTACAGCACGGGTTTGGCGACCCCGGCCTCCTTGGCCACGGCCTGCATGGTCAATTGCGCGAGCCCGTCGCGGCCGACCACGCGCAGGGCGGCGTCGAGCAGTTGGGTCCGGCGCTGCTCCGGGGGCAGGCGCGGGGCGTTGCGTCGCCGGGGGCGCGCGGCCGCCGGGGGTGAGATCTCCCAGACGCCGGCCGACTTCTTCTGCACGGTCACTCGCAAATCATCGCTCGAGACTCTTGGCGACCTGGATCACATATTGGTACTGTCTCATCCACTAAGTCTACGCGAGCGTAGAAATACAGTTCTACGCCCGAGTATTAATTGGGAATCGTGCTTTGCCAGGGGAGGCGACACAGTGACCACGTCAGCCGTACACACGGCGGATAGGGATCGCGTCATTCGAATCGCGATCGACTATTGGCGCTCTCACCCGCAGCGATCGGTGGAAACGCTCGGCCGCCAGACCGTCATGGCGGCCCGCGCGAGCACCGAGTTGGTGACCTCGGTGGCGGCCCGGCGCTTCCCCTATCGGGAGTTCATCAGACAGTGCGCGTTCATGGCCAACGTGTCGGCCGTTCCGACCCTGCTGGTGGCGATTCCGATCGCGGTCGTGGTCGCGATCCAGGTCGGCTCGCTGGTGAGCCAGGTCGGCGCGACCACCTTCATCGGCGCGGTGAACGGCCTGGGCATCATTCGCCAGGGCGCGCCCCTGGTGACCTCGCTGATGATCGCGGGCGCGGTCGGCTCGGCCATCTGCGCGGATCTGGGCTCGCGAACCATCCGCGAGGAGATCGACGCCATGAAGGTCATGGGCGTGGATCCGATCCGCCGCCTGGTGGCGCCGCGACTCGCCGCCGCGGTGCTGGTCAGCATGCTGCTGTGCGGGTTCGTGGTCTTCATCGGCTTCGCCACCGGCTACCTGTTCAACGTCTACATCCAGTCCGGCACCCCCGGCTCCTACATCCGCACCTTCGCCTCGTTCGCGGTGGCGGTGGACCTGGTGGTGGCGATATTCAAGGCCGCGGTCTTCGGCGCGCTCGCCGCGATCATCGCCTGCGACACCGGGCTCACCACCAGGGGCGGTCCGGGCGGGGTCGCGAATTCGGTGAACTCCGCGGTCGTCAGCTCCGCCATCATCCTGTTCGGAACCAACGTCATCATCACCCAGATCTACAACACCGTGCTGCCCTCGAAGGTGCTCTGAGATGGCGAATTACGTTCCGCCGGCGCTGCGTCCGGCCCAGCGCGCCGCCGCCGCGCTGCGCGGACCGGCTCAGTTTCCGGTGCGCCTGGGCCACCAGGCCACGGTGTTCCTGGCGGCGCTGGCCGCGATTCCCTTCGTGCTGCGCCACTATCGCAAAGAGGTGCTGCGCCTGATCAGCGATGTCACCTGGGGCAACGGGTCGCTCGTTGTCGGCGGCGGCACCGCGGGCGTGGTGCTGATCCTGTGCGGCTTCGGCGGCGCGACGGTCGGCATGGAATCGCACAGCGCCCTGGATCTGCTCACCATGAGCCCGCTCACCGGGGCCATCTCCGGGTTCGCGACCACCCGTGAACTCGCGCCGCTGCTGGCGACCCTGGCCTTCGCCGCGCAGGCCGGGTGCCGTTTCACCGCCCAGATCGGTTCCATGCGCATCTCCGAGGAGATCGACGCCCTGGAATCGATTGCCATCCGGCCGCTTCCGTTCCTGGTGACCACCCGCATGCTGGCCGCCGCCGTCGCCATCCTGCCGCTGTACAGCATCGGCCTCGCCACCGCCTATCTCACCACCAAGTTCACCGTGCTGGTGCTCGGCGGCACCACCGCGGGCACCTACGACCACTACTTCCACCAGTTCTTCGACAGCACCGACATCGCCTACTCGGCGCTCAAGGTCATCGCCTTCACGATGCTGGCCACCTTCATCCAGTGCTACTACGGGTTCGTCGCCGCCGGCGGACCCGAGGGCGTCGGGGTGGCCGCCGGTCGCGCCATCAAGGTCACGATCATCGCGGTGGTCTTCGCCAATCTGCTTCTCACCATGACCATCTGGGGCATTAACCCCGGCATTCGCATCTCCGGCTGAACGGAACACCCCACGATGACAATGCTTCTCGACCCGAGCGGACGCGGCCCCACGGCACAGCGCCTCGGCGTCGCGGGCGTGGCGGTACTGGCGCTGTTCGCGCTGGTGCTCGGGCTCTTCACACTGCGCTTCCAGGGCGCGTTCGACAGTGCCGTGCGGGTGGTGGCGATCATGACCAGCACCGGCGACGGGCTCCCCGCCCGCGCGGACGTCAAGTTCCGCGGCATGCTGGTCGGCGTCGTCGACTCGGTCGACATCGCAGCCAAGGGCAAGCGGCAGCAGGTTCGGATGGACCTCGAACCCGCTGCCGCGCAGTCGATTCCCGGTAACGTGACCGCCCGCGTGGTACCCGCGAACATCTTCGGCGTCACCGCGCTGGAACTGCTCGACAACGGCCCCGCCCCGCGCGGGCTGCGTTCGGGTGCGACCATCGCCGAGGACGCCGCCTCCGCCACCACCGAACTCCAGACCACCCTGACCACCCTGCGCACGGTGCTGGCCGAGATCCAGCCCGAGAAGCTGGGCCGGGTCCTGGGCACGCTGGCCGACGCGCTGGAACCCGGTGCGCGCGTGCCGGGTTCGACCATCGAACGGCTCGACCACTGGATCACGGAGGTACACGCCATCCCCGAGATCGGCGGACTGCTGGGCGATCTGGGCGTGGCCGCCACCGCCGTGAGCCGATCCACCCCCGACCTCGTCGACGCCCTGAACGAATCGGTCACCGCGGCGCGCACCCTCGTGGACCGCCGCACGAATCTGGTGGCGCTGCTCACCTCGGCGGGCACCGCCCTCGACGCCACCAACTCGCTGTTCGCCCGAAATCCGAATTCCGGCAAGGAACTCGTGTCCGGACTGAACGAGACCTTCGGCGCGCTGGCCGCCGACCCGGACGCCATCGGGGTCGCCATGGCGAACCTGAACACGGCGCTGAGCAGGCTGGCCGGGGTGTTCACCTACGGGCCCGCCGAACAGATGGTCTGGTCCATCGATGTCTCGTTCACCCCGTTCCGTCAGTACACGGCGGCGGACTGCCCGCGCTACGGCGCACTGGCGGGTCCGCGCTGCGGGTCAGCGCCGGAAAGCACCGCACCGCAGGAGTTTCCGGCGCAGCTGCTGCCGCGCGGCAACGGTGAGGCGCCGGTTGCCGCCCTGCCGGGCCTGCCCTCGATCCCGGGTCTGCCCGCGGTGCCGGGGTTGCCGTCCATCCCCGGCCTGCCCTTCCCGTTCGCGCCCCTGCCAGGCGCCGCGCAACCCGCCGCCGGCCCGATCACGCTCAGCGGGCCCGACGCGCTCCGCGCGCTGACGGGCGGGACGCCCAACGCCGCCCAGGCGATGCTGCTGACCCCGCTGCTGGCGGACGGCTCGCTCACCGTCGCGGCGCACCCGGCGGAAGGAGCCCGGTGATGAAAACGCGTTCGGCCACACTCGGTTTCGCGGTGTTCGTAATCGCGTCCATCATCGCCACCTACACCATCTGGTCGACCCTGCAACGGTCCGTTCCCGGCGACACCCGCCGCTATTCGGCCGTATTCGACGATGTGCTCGGCCTGCGCGTCGGCGACGACGTGCGGGTGGCGGGCGTGCGGGTGGGCCGGGTCGAGGAGATCGGTTTCGATCCCGCGCGCAAGGCCCGGGTCGTGCTGAAGGTCGAGGCGGACCAGGACCTGCACACCACCACCCGCGCGCTGATCCGCTACCAGAACCTCATCGGGCAGCGCTATGTGGAGCTGGCGGCCGGAGCGGGTGCGGCCCAGGTGCTTTCGGAGGGCGCGACTATTCCGCTCGAGCGCACCGAATCCTCCTTCGACGTCTCCACCCTGCTGGCCGGGTTCGAACCGCTGTTCAGCGTGCTGCAACCGGATCAGGTGAATTCGCTGTCGCAGACCCTGGTGCAGGCGCTGCAGGGTGACGGGGTGTCGCTCAGCGCCCTGATCACCCAGGCCGCCGGTCTGGCCGCCACGTTCCAGCAGCGCGATCAGATCCTCGGCGAGGTGATCACCAATCTCAGCAGCGTGCTGGCGGGCCTGGCTAACCGCAGCGGCGAGCTGGAAACCCTGATCGCGCAATCCAATGCGCTGGTGAGCGGGCTGTACGAACAGGGCGAGACCCTGAAGAACGCCGTCACCCTGGCCGCCGGCTCGACGACCTCGCTCACCGATCTCATCCTGCGGGTCAAACCCGGCATCGCCCAGGCTCAGGCCGACGCGGCCACCGGCGTGCAGCTGCTGCTGTCCAACGGCGCCCGCCTGGACACCGCCGCCGCCGAATTGCCGTTCGTACTGGCGGGATTGGCGCGCATCAGCGGCGACGGCGCGTACATCAACTCCTACATCTGCTCGATCGACGTATCGCTGTGGGGCATTCTGCTGCCGCCCGGGCTGGTATCGCAGATCGGCGGCAACAGCCATTCGGAGGTGTGCCGATGAGGCAACGCATGGCACGGCTGGTCGACCCGTTCGACCGGGCGCTCACCCGCTTCGGGCTGCCCCCGGTATCGCGGATGTGGGCGGCGATCCCGAGCTTTCGGCAGAACCGGCACTGGTGGCTCGGGGTGGGCGTCGCCGCGACCATCCTGGCGCTGCTGGTGGGATCCGGTGTCCTGTCCCGCCTGCACCTGGGACAGGACACCGTCTACGCCGAATTCGCGCAGGCCGGCGGACTGCGCACGGGGGACAGCGTCGACATGTCCGGCATCCAGGTGGGCACGGTGAAATCCGCCCGGATCGAGCGCGGTCACATCCTGGTCGGCATGGCGCTGGATCGCTCGGTGGAACTGGGCGCGGACGCCCGCGCCGCCATCAAGATCTCCACGATTCTCGGCAAGGTCCACATCGCCCTGGAACCGGGGACCGGAAACGAGCTGCCCGGCAACCGCATTCGCCTGGATCGCACCTCGGTCCCGTACAACCTGTCCAAGGTCGTGGACGATCCCACCTACAAGAACTCCTTCGAGCACCTCGAACGAGTCGATCCGAAATTGCTGCGGCAATCCCTCGACGCGGTCACCCGCCAGCTCGGCGACTCGCCCGAGCTCACCGCCCAGGCGCTGGACAGCGTCGGGGCGCTGGCCAAGGTCATCAGCGATCGGCGCGACGAGGTCGATTCGCTGCTGAAGAACATGAGCCAGGTATCGCAACTGGTCTCGGACAACCAGAACAGCGTGCTGCTCCTGCTCACCCGCGGTGAAGCCGTCGGCGAGGCGGTGACCCGGCGGCAGGATCTGCTGCGGGTGCTGCTGGACAACATCGCCGCAGTGTCGAAAGCGCTGCGGGACATGGGCGCCGAGAACGGCGGGCAGCTCGGGCCGCTCATCCAGAACCTGAACACTATGTCCGAGGGGCTGGTGAAGAACAGGGAGAATCTGGACCGGCTCTACCGGACCATGCCGGTCACGCTGCGCCAGTTCAACAATGCCTTCGGCAACGGCCCGTACGGCGACATCTATCTGCCCTGGCTGATGTTCCCCGACAACTGGCTGTGCCTGCCGGGCGTGGTGGAGGACTGCCGATAATGCGACGCCTACACCTGCTCACGCTGCTGAGCGCGATAGCCATCCTGAGCACGGGATGCACGCTGCCCCAGGCCTTCACCTCCCTGCCCGGCAGATTCCTCGGCGACCGCATTCGGATCAGCGCCGATTTCGAGAACACCGCCGGGCTCTACGCCGGCAACGAGGTCGCCATCCTGGGCCTGCCGGTCGGCACGATCGACGCCATCACCCCGCGCGGACCGTACGTGGAGGTCCGCATGAGCCTGGATAGGGGCGTGGAGGTCCCGGCCGACGCGCTGGCCGCGCTCGTCTCCCCGCAATTGATCACGAACCGGCACGTCGAGCTCACCCCCGCCTACACCGGCGATGGCCCGCTGCTGGCCGACGGCGCCCATATTCCGGTGGAGCGCACCAGAACCCCGGTCGACCTCGATCGGATCCTGCGCAATTTCGAACAGCTCGGGCAGTCCCTGCGCGGTAGCCCGACCGACGGCCCCATGGCCAGCCGGACGCTGTTCCCGATGCTGGACGGCAACGGCGACAAGATCCGCCGGACCCTGGACTCGCTGTCCGCGGCGCTCGAGGTCACCCTCGCCAACAAGGACCAGATCTCCACCACCATCGTGAAACTCAACGAGATCACCCAGATCGTGGCCGACAACGACCGGACGGTCCGGGATTTCAGCGCCAGCCTCACCGAACTCATGACCCTGCTGCGTGATCAGGCTCCCGGTTTGCAAGCGGTGCTGAGCCAGCTCGACGAATTCATCACCAACACCAGCACGGTGGTGGCCGAGAACCGGGAACCGCTCATCGCGGCCTTGAACCGGCTCACCTCGGTCACCGGCCAGATGCGCGAGAACGCGAGCGGGCTCACCGAACTCGTCGACATCGCGCCGCTGTTCTTCCAGAATTTCGCCGCCGCCACGAGTACCGAACAGGGCGCTTTGCGCCTGCACCTGCTCACCGACAAATCGCTGCTGGACGGTGAGGCGCTGGCGCTGTTCTGCGAACGCGTGCAGCTGCGTTCCGACGGCTGCCGGACCGGTCGCACGATGGACTTCGGTCCCGACTTCGGCCTGACCGCCGCGCTGCTGGGACTGACCCGATGAGGGCCCGGCGCACACTGCCGCTGACGGCCCAGGGCGCACTGTCGCTGCTGGCCACGCTCACCCTCGCCGGGTGCGCGGTGACCGTCGACAACGTGCCACTGCCCCAGCCCGGCATCGACGGACCCACCTACACGGTGCACGCGGTGTTCGACAACGCCCTCAACCTGCCCGAACGGGCGCACGTGAAGATCGGCGGCACCGATATCGGCATCGTGACCGGCATCGGAACCGCCGGCTACCTGGCCACCATCGACCTGAGCATTCGATCGGACATCCGGCTCCCGGCCGGAACCCGCGCCGAACTGCGCCAGGCCACCCCGCTCGGAGACATCTTCGTCGCCCTCACACTGCCCGAAACCGATTCCGGCACCGCCGAATTGAACGACGGCGACACCATCGACCGGTCGCACACCTCGGCCGGGGCCTCGGTGGAGGAACTCATGTCCTCGGTAGCCATGCTGCTCAACGGCGGTGCGCTGGAACAGGTCGCGCGCATCACCACCGAGATGAACTCGATCGTGGGCGGTCGCGGTCCGCAACTGTCGCACCTGCTCGTCGAATTGACCTCGGTGCTGGGCGCCCTCGATCAGCGCACGGACCAGCTCGACAGCGTCCTGGTCGGGCTGTCGGGCCTGACCGCGACGCTGAGCGCGCGCAAGGCCGAACTCGGGGCGGCGGCCGAGGCGTTCCCGCCGCTGATCGGCGTGCTCGCGGAGAACAACCGGGCCATCGGCGATCTCGCGGGCAAGGTCTCCACCGCCATGTCCGCGCTCGGCGATTTCGCCGACACCACCGGCCCGCAATTCGTGGGCCTGTTCGAAAGCGTGCAACGGCTGATGGACGGCTTCACCCGGATGGGCGACAACCTCGCGGGCACCCTGGACGGCCTGCACACCCTCTATCCGTCGCTGCTGGCCACGACCGAGGGCACGAGTCTGGCGGTCGCGGCGAAGATCTCCTATCTCAGCATCGGCGCCCTGCACGACCCGCAGGGCAGCCGGCTTCCCGATGGCTCCGACATCCCGGCCTTCATCGGCAGTCTCGCCGAGGTGCTGGCCCGGGTGATCGGCCGTATTCAGGGCGGGACACGATGACCGAGACTACGAAACCGCCGCTGGGCAGCCGAATCGTCGCGGGCGCACTGGGACTGCTCGATCGGGTCACGGTGCGCGGCGCGACCGTGGCGCTGCGCGCGGGGGAGTGGGCGCTGGCACGGCGGCTCACCCTGGCCATCGTGGGCATGGTCCTCATGCTCGTGCTGGGCGGCAGCTATCTGGCCGTGGACATCGTCCGGTTCGATCCGTTCCAGCGCACCTTCGCCGTCCGGATTCTCATGAACGGGTCCGGCGGCCTGCTGCCGGGCAACGACGTCACCTTCCGGGGCGTGCGGGTGGGCAGCGTGCGCACGGTGGAGCTGTCCGATGACGGCGTGGTCGCGGTCGCCGACATCGACTCCGGGACAAAGATATCCGCCGACAGCCCGGTCTTCGTGCAGCGGTTGTCCGCGGCGGGGGAGCAGTACCTGGACTTCCAGCCCGCCGCCGATCGCGCGCCCTACCTGGACTCGGAATCGGTCATCGCGGCCGACCGGGTGAGCACGCCGGTCACCGTCGAATCGTTCCTGGCCAACACCGGCGGGCTCATCGCCGGGCTCAACCCGGACCGGCTCACCGTCATCGTGGACGAGCTGGACAGGGCCTTGGCCGACGGCCCCGGCAAACTCCGCAGCGTCATCAGCGGATTGAGCCACGCGCTCGCGGGCATGACCGACCTGCTGCCCCAGACTCGGCAGCTGGTGCGGAACCTCCAGGTGATCGCCGAGACCACCAGCCACGCCCAACCCGACCTCGGCACCCTCGTGCGCGGGTCGGGGGAGCTGTTCGCCCAGCTCGGCGCCGCCGACCAGGAGGTGCGCGACCTGCTCGAGCGCACGCCCGGGCAACTCGACACCCTGGGCGGGCTGCTCACCGAAACCTCGGACCCCATCACCAATCTGGTCACGAACTTCGTGGCCATCACCCGCGCCGCCCGGCTGCGCACCCCCGCGCTGACGGCCCTGTTCCCCGCCCTGCGGGTGGGTTCGGCGGCGATCGGCGTGGCCGCGCACGACGGGGCCTTCAACACCATGCTCGACATCTGGCCCCGGCCCACCTGCGTGTACGACACCATCCCGGTGTCGCCCGCGCAGGTCAGCGACGGGCGGCTGCGGCTCTACAACTACTGCGTGAGCACCGATCCCGCGCAGCAGCTGCGCGGGTCGGCCAATGCCCCGCGGCCCGACATCCCGGACAACGGCGCGGGATTGCCGCCCGGCGTCACGGGAAACGAACTGTCCGAGCCCCTTCCGGGGCGTTGACCAGCCAGGAGAAGCGCGCACCATGACCGAGACACCCGAACCGCAGCCGGCCGAGAACCAGCCCGCTGCCGTAGATCTGCCGTCCGATGCGGACGCGACCGAACCGGAAACCGCCAAGGAGGATGCCTCCACTCCGGCGAAATCCGCTCTGCGCCGCCACCTTCCGCTGGCACTCGCGGCAGTCGGCTGCCTGGCCGCCACCGCCGTCGCGACGGTGTTCGGCCTGCACGACCGCGATCTCACCGCCCGCGAACAAGCTCGCACCGACGCGCTGCGGGCCGCCTGCGACTACGGCCCGGTTCTGGCGAACTACGACGCCAAGACCATCGACGGCTACTTCGGCGCGGTCCTGGCCGGCGCGACCGGAGCCTGGCAGAAGGAATTCGACAGCACCAGTAAGGATTTGCGCGAGGTCCTGATCCAGGGCCAGGTCACGTCCAAGGCCACCGACGTGCAGTGCGCGCTGAAAACCGCCACCGCGGACACCGCCGACGCACTGGTCGCCATCACCCAAACCATCAGCAGCGCCGGAACTTCCGGCCAACCGCGCACCGGTCAGCTCACCATCGGCCTGTCCCTGCGACAGGTCGACGGGCGCTGGCTCATCGACAAGGTCGATTCGCCGCAACTACCCAAACCCCAGCAGTAGATCGGCATCCGAGGTCGCCATGTTCGCCGTCGTACTCCTCGCGCTCGCATCCCTGGCCCTGTTCACCGGCTCGACCGCGGCCTCGATGCTGCACCGGCGGGCGGGCATCGTCCGGGACACCGTCCTGCCCCTGTGCCGGGACGACCTCAAACCTCTGCTCCGGCAGACGCATTCGTTCCGGGTCACCACCAGGCACCACTTCGCCGCCGAACCGTCCCGGGTATACGCGGCCCTGGAACAGGGCGCGTTCTCGTGGCTGCCGCTGACCGCCGGAATCAGCTATCCGACCCCCGCCCGCGGCGTCGGGGCCGCCCGCAGCTTCAGCACCTACCTGTTCGCCGCCACCGAACAGGTGCTCTCGGACAATCCCAGCGAGCACCTGAGCACCATCGGGTTCCGCACCTCGATCCCGCTGCTGGTGCACTCCTACCGGCAGGACTACCAGCTGGTGCCCGACGCGACCGGCACCACGGTCACCTGGACGCTGCGTGGCCGCCCGGGAATCCTGGCTTTCGTTCCACTGCGCTGGACCGCGCCCCTGGTCCGCCCGTTCACGCGCCTGGCACTGGCCCGCCTGTCCAGTCGCCTCTGACGTCCCGGGATCGATCGGCCGCGATCGCACCGATGATTTACCGCCGCCCGCACCGTCTCATCATCGATCGAACGACGATCCCGCACCGCCCACCGGCGGTGGGATTCCCGGGGCGGCGCTCGGCACGGCATACGGTGATGGGCCGGGCGTCGTGCGGCGTCCGCCTCCGGCAGCATCCCGCCGCGGTGCGGTGCTGCGGCACGGTACCGAAAGAGGTCGGCGAATGACGCAGTCGAGCACAACACCCCTGTGGTACCGCGACTACGGCGCGGGCGACCCCCTGCTGCTCCTGCACCCCGCGGCCGTCGACTCGCGTGCCTTCACCCCCAACGTGCCCGCCCTGTCCGAGCACTTCCACGTCTTCACCCCCGACCGTCGCGGCCACGGCCACACCCCCGACGTCGACGGCCCCCTGACCTTCGACCTGATGGCGAACGACACGGTCGACTTCCTGGAACAGGTCATCACCGCGCCCACGGCCCTGCTCGGCTACAGCGACGGCGCGACGGTGGCCCTGTTGACGGCCCTGCGCCGCCCCGACCTGATCACCCACCTGATCCTGGTGGCCGGCGTGTACCACCGATCCGGCTGGGCCCCCGGCATTCTCGACCAGGATCTGACCCCACCGGACTTCATGCGCGACGCCTACGCGGAGGTCTCCCCCCACGGCCGCGCCCACTACGACACGATCCTGCGCAAGATAGCCGCCGAACACACGACCCAACCCGCCCTGACCCCCGCCGACCTCGCAACCCTCCCGACCCGAACCCTGATCCTCCTGGGCGACGACGACGAGGTTCTCCCCACCCACGCCCAATCCCTCTACGAGTCCCTCCCCAACGCCGAACTGGCGGTGGTCCCCGGCACCTCCCACGGTCTCCTGTCCGAGAAACCGTCTCTCTGCCACGCGATCCTCCTCGACTTCCTCACGAATGCGCCGGTCGAGACTTTCGCTCCGATCCGCCGCAAACCCGCTGCGCCGAACTGAACCGCGCGACACGAGGAGAGTCGGTGTGGGCCCCTGTCGGCTTCCGCTCCGATCGCCGATGCGAATCAGACCCCCTAGCCAAGCAGGCGAGGTCAGGCGGATGCGGTGAGTTGGCCCGCCGTCTGCTCCGACGGTCGACGCGCAGCTCGTCCCTGCATCGGGCGTGCGAGGTGGCGTGGATGCCTGCTCTGACGGGGTGCGCGACGTGGGTGAGATGTGGTGTGGGTGTTGCCGACTCCCTGTTGCGACTGCCGGTCCGAGGCAGGTCCTCAACCCGGGCGCGCGAGGCGGGCCGGATGCGCTGCGTCGTGCCCACCGTTGCTCTGACAGCCGGTGCGACGCGAGTCCCTGAATCAGGCGGGCGAGGTGAGGTGAGATAGCTGCGGTGTGCTCGTGCCGCCCGCCGTCCGGGACGGTGCGACTCAGCTCGCCCGGCTCACCGTCGTCGGCGACTCGGCGCCGGCCAGGATCGCCGCCAGGTCCGCGGGGATCGGCATCGGGGTCATGATCCCGACCGCTGTGCGGCCGGTATTGCCCACGGGTGCGCGGCCGGTCGCGCTGCCGGGACCGGCCACGAGCAGGCGGAGCACCTGACCGCAGGCCTCCTGCACGTCGCGGGTGTGCAGGGCCAGGACCAGCATCGACCAGTGGGCGCGGGTGTGGGGCAGGGGCCAGGGCTGGGAGAGGATGTGGGCGCGTTCCAGTGCGCGCCAGCGGGTTTCGAGGGTGGGTGCGGTGCGGGACAGCGCGAGTTCGGTGTCGAAGGCTGCTCGGACGGTGGGCGGCATCGGTGCCACGGGGTCTCCTCTGTTCGGGTGGACCCCGCAAGCCTGAACCGGCGGACCCGGATGGGGCTTGAACAAACCTGCTACGTCCAGCCCCGGGAAACGTCCCACGCGATCCAGCCGAACTCCGACGGCGGCCCGCCGAACATGCCCCGGCAGACCCGGGTCAGGTGCGCGCTGTCGGCGAATCCCGCACCGTGCGCGGCTGCCGTCAGCGAATGTCCTTCGGCCAGAAAGCGAATCGCCAGCCGCATGCGCAGCCACCGCACGTAGGGACGGAACGGCAAACCCATATCGGCGGAGAACACGTGTGCCAGGCGGCCTTCCGAGATGCCTGCCTCGCGGGCCAGTTCACCCAGCCGCACCGGCCCGGCTTCCAATCGGCCGGGCAGCAGGGTCAGCACGGTCGTCACCGCCGGGTGGCGATCCCGTCCCGCCAGCTCTGTAGCGGAGCGCTCGACTCCCGCGAACCACTCTGCGTCCGAGCACAATTCACCACCGGCCCGCACCCACCCGCCGACCCCGTCCGCCCGCGAGATCATCGCGAGCAGCCGCGCCCCCGCCACCGATTCGGGATCGAAGTGCACGATCCGCCCGGCGGCAGCGCCCCGCACCACCTCGTGCACGGTGTCCGGCGGAATCACCGCTGCCATGCACTCCACTCGCCCGCCCTGCCCGTCCCCGATCTCGATCCCCGCCGCCCCGGTGATCACCTGCACGGTGTGGTGCGAGTGCGGCCGCGCGAGCCCGACCACCCCCTCTACCATCAACAACCCGGGCCGCAACCACCCCCGCCCCGCCCACCGCTCGTCCACCCGCCCGTCTCCTACCCGCAGCAGAACGGATCCTCGCAGGGATCCCCGACTTCGCTCCCGTACACGGTGTACTCGCGCACCCCGGCGAGCATCCGCCGAGCCGCCCTCGGCCCCGCGGGCCGCGTCCCGATCCGGAGCGGCCTACCCCAGCTCTCCGGCATCGCCTCCACGTCGAACCGCCGCGTCCCGTCCACGAACAGCGTCCACATCGGATGATCGGGAAAGCTGTTGAGCCGCAGCACCCATACGTGCCCCTCGACCATCGCCGCGACCGGAAAACACGGCGACCACGTCAACCGCCACGCCGGCCGCATCCCCAACTCCGGCCGCTCGTCCGGCTCGGGCAGATCCTCTCGACTCACCCCTCGAGTATCCCCTGCCTCGAACGGCGGAAGGGCCCGGTGTGAACCGGGCCCTTCCGCCAATCATGGTGCGCGATACTGGGATTGAACCAGTGACCTCTTCCGTGTCAGGGAAGCGCTCTCCCGCTGAGCTAATCGCGCGTGTTCCCCCGTTGAGCGGATGACGAGATTCGAACTCGCGACCCTCACCTTGGCAAGGTGATGCGCTACCACTGCGCTACATCCGCCTGCTCGCCCGGGCTCGTGACCCGATCGGCTTGCGGGACAGAACTTTAGGGACAAACAGGGTCAAATAGCAAATCGCCTGTATACGGGGCTATTCGTGGTGCGCGGACCATCACCCCGCGCACTGTCCGGCAGCGACCAATCGAATGGCCTCGCGCACCACCGCGGGATCCTGCACGGGTTCGAGGTACTGAGCCGCCTGACTCTCCACGATGGCCAGCGCACCCGCCTCGCCGTTCTGCTGCACGAGGGTGACGTACCCGTGGCACTGCGCCTGTGCGATGGCGGTGATGTCCGAACTCGGCGGCAACGGCTCCGGCAGCGTGGTTTCGGTGAGCGGCTCGGTGGTGACCGGCGCGGGAATGGTCTCCTGCGGCAGCGGCTCGGCCGCGGTCGTCTCCGGCACGGTGGTTTCGGGTGCCGTGGTCGCGGGTGCCGTCGTCTCCGGGGCCGGCTCGACGGGCGGCACGGGCAGGCTCGCGTCCGGCAGCGGCTCGACCGGAGCCGGGACAACCGCCTCGGGAAGCGGTTCGGTGACGACCGTCGGCTCGGGCAGCACGCCCTCGGGCAGCGGTTCGGCCGGGATCGCCAACTCGCCGGGCGGCACTTCGGGGAGCGGCTCGGTCGCGGGCGGCGCGGTCACCTCGGTGCTCGACGCGACCGCCGACGTGGCGGCCGGAATCGCCACCCCGGGTCTGTCGGTGTCACGATTCATCTCCACCGCGATCACCGATACGATGCCGACCACGAGTACCGCGGCGGCCGCGCTCAGCATCACCCCGCTGCCGCGAAAAGCGTTGCGCGCCTGCGCACTGACCACCGGCGGAGCGGGCGGGGCCGCGACGGCCGCGAACACCTCCGGGGCCGCCTGCCGGGTGATCCCGCCGAGCCCCGACGCCCCGAGCGAGGCGTCGGTCAGCGCCGCCAGCGCCGCGTCCGCCAGCGCCCCGCAGCTCTGATAGCGCTGCTCGGGATCCTTGGCCAGCGCGGTGGCGATCACCTCGTCGAACGCCGTGGTCAGCTCGGGCCGCACCAGGCTCGGCGCGACCGGCGCCACCCTCCGGTGCGCGATCTGCACCGCCTGCGGATCCGTCCGGGGGAAGGGCGTTCTTCCAGTGAGGAATTCGTAGAGCACGCTGCCCAGCGAATACACGTCGGCCCGATGATCGACGGGAAGATCGTTCGCGAACCGCTCGGGCGCGGTGTAGGCGTAGCTGGCGGTGCCCAGATCGTCGAGCGCCCGCGCGATGCCGAAATCGGTGACCAGTACCCGGAGTTCGCCGCCGTCCTGTCGCACGATGAGATTTCCGGGCTTGATGTTCCCGTGCAGAATCCCTTCGCGGTGCGCGTGATCGAGCCCCGGCGCGGCCGCCGCGATGAGCGTGACCGCCCGCCCGGGCGCGATCGGGCCATTCTCCAGCAACTGCGCGCCGTCGACCCCGTCGATGAATTGCCCGGCGATCCAGAGCTGTTCGTCGGTCGCCGCGCCGTAGTCGTCCACCGAGGCGATATTGGGATGGTCGACCCCGACCAGCAGCGCGGCCTCGCGCCTAAAACGCGCCCGCGCACCGTCTCTACCTGCGAAATCATCGTCGATGACGCGGAGCGCCAGCATCCGCCCCGTGTTCGAGTCCCGGGCGGCATACACCGCCCCCAGCTCACCCTCACCGATCAGTCGATCAATGGTGTAGCCGGACAACACATCTCCGCGCAGCAGCGGCACGCGCACCTCCTACCATCCCGGGCCGCGGTAATGCAAACCCGAGGCGTAACGGTGCGGAATCCTACCCAGCGACCCGAACATCGGCTAGGGGCTTCCTGCTCCGTGGACGGAGGTTCTCCTCGTGTTGGCCTGGCGTGTCGCGACAAACACGCGATAGCTCACAAACGCACGGCCCAAATATTGGGGTCTTCCGAAACCGTAGTCTGAACCGCTCCTCTTTCATATGCTCTCTCCGGCGGAGCGGGGAGAGCCCCGCGATGCCTCGGCTCGAGATAAGAGGACAACTTCATGAAACGAACCATTCTCGTCGGTGTAGCCGCCTGCGCCTTCCTCGGCGGTATCGCGGGCACGGCTGGTGCGGAGGGGGTTCCACTCACGGCCTCCGAGGTCGACGCGGCCCCCGCGGATGTGCCCGTGACCACCGGGTCGGCGGAGGATCTGGGCAATGCCATCGGCGCGGGCTCGGTGAGCACGGGCAGCACCGCCGCCCAGCTGGGCAGCGCGTTCGGCAACGGCTACTGGGACGGGGTGCTCGGCAGCCTGTCGGCCAGTGCGTCCGCCCGCTGATCTCGGCCGGCGATAGGCCGGAGCAGTAGAGCGGGGGCCCGGCGGCTGCCGGGCCCCTTGCGCGGGATTCGAACGCCCGGGCGGCGATTCACGCGATCTGGATGAGGGTCAGGACCCCGGCCAGGGTCGCGGTGGCGAGGGTGGCCGTCACCAGCGCCCAGCCGCTGTCGGTGAGGCGAGAGACGATCAGCGCCGCCCCGACGAAGCACAGCGAGGGGAGCGTGGCGACGGCGTAGAGCGTGCGCGCGAGCACCGCGGCGATCGAGAGCGCGGCGAACCGAACCCGGTGCGGGACGGTGAATTCGCGGATGCGCCACGCGTGCGGTGCGTCGGGAACCATCGCGGGCGGCTCGACCCGCTCGAGCATGCGGGCGCACAGCCGCAGGATCGCGTCCTCGAGCTCGATGCCCAACTGCGCGGCGCGCACATCGGCCAATTCCAGCGCGAAGACGTCATCGGCCGGCGCGGGATCACTCAGAAATTCGTCCAGCACCATTCCGCTGATGGCCTGCTCGCGATTCAGCGCGCGATCCGGCAGCCAGCTCAAGACCCATTCCCCGCCCCGCGCGGTCGGAATGTAATGGGCGGTCTCGGGCGTGGTGTCACTGGTGATCAGCCACTCGGTTACTGTGAGCGCCATAGTGTTTCGCCTCTTCGGTGCGGGTGCGTTCCCGGCAAACCTACGACCGCGAATCGGTGGCATCCATCGAATTGCCTGCCGTCCCGTGACAATTGCCCGGGCAATCGGCGTATTGCCAGGCGCGGCACTGAATCATCGGATCTCTGGTGGCGTCCGGTGCCACGAACTACGCTCGAATGACACACCGTGGGCATCGGTAAGGGGCCGGGGATGGCACGCGCGGGTTCGATGGGCGAGCCGATCGGGGAGCTGATCCGCAGGCTCCGCAAGGAGCGCGGGCTGACCCAGCAGACGCTGGCCGACCGGGTCCAGTGCTCCCGCAGCCTGATTCAGCAGATCGAGAGCGGCGCCCGGATACCCCAGCTCTCCCTGCGCGAGCGGCTCAGCCTGGTCCTGGGCGAGAGTCTGCCCGCCACCGGCCGCGTCACCCACCCGCCGGACGCCGCCGACGCCGGATTGGACGCTCTCCGCATGCGATTCAACGTCCTGCTCGGCCGCGATCCCGCCGCCGCCACCCGGGCGCTGGACATCGCGCAGAGCCTGATCGAGGCGGAGCAGGCCCCGGAACCGCTGCACGCCATCGCCGTTCGGCAGCTGCGGCGCGCGGAGGAGGCGCTGGCGCAGGTGCCCTTGAGCAGCGCCACCATCTGGGAGTGGAACACCGTCCGCGACTGGCTGACGATCCTGGCGCAGGCCACCCGCTCGGTCCGGGCGGTCCACGTCGCCGCCCTGGGCTCGATCGGCGGCGAGGCGGGCGACGACTATCACGCGGCCATGGTCGAAATCGCCTCCAGGAGCGGGGCCGCGCGCGTGGACATGCGGCGCATCTACATCCTGGACGCCATCGAGGAACTCTGGCCGTACGAGGACAAACTCTGGCGGCTGACGCGCGCGGGCGTGGAGAACCTCGTCGTGAAGGGCGAACACGCCCGGGGCGTGACGGGCATGCTGATCGTGGACGACCGCTTCCTGGCCCTGGGCGAATACGATCACCGCCGCGAAGGCCGGGTGGCGACCCGATTGTCCGCGCTACGCCACGACGTCACCTTCGGGATCCGCCGCTTCGAAAAGCTCTACGACCTCAAACGATCCGGCGCGGCCATCTCCGTCGGCCGGCTGCTGGGCGCCGCGCCGTTCACCAGGTTCGCGCGTCTGGGCGAGGAGGACAGCCGCGAGCTGTTCCGCGCGGCTCTCACGGAGTCCTGGGCGGCCATTCCCGACCGGTGAAGGCGGCAGTGTGCCGGGTGTTCAGGCGGGAGAGCGTAAACGGCGCGAGAACTCGGCCTCGGTTGCCGAGCCGGCCACCGCTCACCCGCACTGTCCGGCATCGGACAGTCGAAGGGCCTCCTGCAGTACGGCTCGGCCCTGACCGGGGTCCAGGGTCCAGCTGGGCTGGCTCTGCAATACCGCCAGCGCGCCGTCGGTCCCGTGCTCACGGACCAGGGTGACGTAACCGGGGCACTGGGCCCGGGCCATGGAGTCGATGTCCTGGGCGATCGGGACATCCGTGGTGACGGGCGCGGCGAGTTCGGACGTGGGCGTGACGGCGGGCAGCGGCTCGGCGGTGACCGACGGCTCGATGGTGACCGGCACATCGGTCACCGAGGGCGGCGTCGTCGAGGTGAGCGGCGGCGAAGACTCCGGCGCCGGGGCAACGGCTTTGACGGCGTTCGCGGCCGACACCGGGGGAGTGGCGGTGGGCGCGATCGCCGTCGGCGCGGCGCTCGAGGTGGCGGGTGCCGCCGACGTGCCCACCGGTTCGGCGACCGCCTGATCCCGGCCCGGATCCATCTCCATGGCGATCAGCACGAGGGTGCCGACGAGCATGACGGCCGATCCGGCCGCCGTCAGGATCCGGGTGGTACGGGACCGCTTGGGCGGCGCGGGGACAGGACGGCTCGGTGTCCGCGGCCGGTGTGCGACCTCGGGAACCTCGGGGTTCGCCGGCGCGGTCTGCGTCGCAGGTGCGTCGATCCCGGGCGTCTCGGTCAGCAGGGGTACAGCGGTCGCGAAATCCCGGGTGGCCACGCTGGAATCGGCGACGACCGGTGCGAGGCTCTGCCCCGTGGGCGCGGTCGTCGTCAACGCTGCGGCCGCGGCGAGAGCGAAAGCCTGACAACTCGCGAAGCGCCCGTCCGGATCCTTGGCCAGGGCCGTCGCGACTACCGCGTCCAACGCGGCGGGCACGCCCCGCAAGGTGCTCGGCGCGGCGGGAACCGTGCCCAGATGCGCGGCCATGACCGCCGCCGGATCGGCGTGCGGGAACGGCGTACTGCCGGTCAGCAATTCGTAGAGCACGCAGCCCAGCGCGTACACCTCGGAGCGCTCGTCCAGCGCGCCGCCGGAGAACCGCTCGGGCGCGGCATAGGCGAAGGTGGCCGGGTCGGCGCGGCCGGCGTCCCCGAAGGCGTCGGCGAGCCCGAAGCCCGTCACCAGCACCCGATCGTCGCGGCCGACAAGCAGATTCGACGGCCGGATGTCCCCGTGCCGGACACCCGCCGAACGCGCGTACCCCACCGCGCGCGCGGCAGCCTCGATCACCCCGACCGCACGGCTCGGATCCACCACCCCGTGCCTGAGCAGCTGCCCGGCATCGATGCCGTCGACGAATTCGGTTGCGATCCACAGCGGTTCATCCGCCGGCGTTCCGGTAGCGGTCACGCGCACGATGTTCGGATGTTCGAGCCCCCGCGCCGCCCGCGCGAACTTCGCCCACGGCCGCTCGCCACCGGCGGTCGAGGCGGCACGCACCCGCGTCGCGAACACGTCGTCGAGCACCTTGAGCGCCACCGGCCGGCCAGCCGCGTCGCGGGCCAGATACACCGACCCCATGCCGCCCACCCCGAGCCGTCGCTCAACGGTGTACCCGGCCACTACATCTCCGCGCAGCAACGGCACGCGAACCTCCTACCGTTCGTCGCCGCGGCAGCACAGCACCGTGGCACAACGGTGCTGAAGCCTACCGAGCAGTCTGCACATGAGCGAACCTCGATCCCGATCAGCGCGAATGGTCAATGGGGATGTGCCCGGGGTCATTTGTCGATCGGCCGCCGCGAGTCGAGCCGGGCGCGGTCGGCCGCCGCCCGCCCGGCGTCCCAGCCCTCGGCGCTGCGAATCGCGATGCCCCGGCTGCGACTGCGCGGGAACAGCGCCTCGAACGCCGCGTTCACCGCGATCTCGTGCGAGGCCAACACCGGCAACAGGCGTTCCGGCGCAGCCGATTCCGCGATGGTCGCCGCGGTGGCGGCCGCCAGCCGCTCACCGATCCGGGTGGCGTACGAGACCAGGAACGCCTTGCGGAAGGCCCGGCTGCGCGCCTCCTCGCTCCGGGATTCCTTGTTCCCGCTGGCGATCATGGCGCGCGTGGCCTGCACGAGCAGCGAGGTGGACAGCAGCTCGACCGCGTCCAGATCGGCGTCGTCGCCCACGATGGTGACGAATCCCCAGTCCGAGGCGAAGATCGCGCGGCACCGGTTCGCCGTGGCGACCACGTCGATGAGCAGCGCCTTGGCGTCGACGTAGGGCGTATCGAGCCAGATGCGCCGTGCGCCCGGCAGATCCGGGGCCGCGGCGTCCGCCTCGACCAGCACCCGGTCCAGGGCGTACTTGGTCATCAGCTCCTGAGCCTTGGCCGAGAGTGCCTCGGCCTCTTCGGGAAACGACGTCGACTCGGCCTTGGCCAGCAGCCCCCGCACCCGGCTCAGTGCCTTCTCGTCGATGTGATGCGGTGTCTCGGTGCGCGGCCGCGCCTTACCCGGCAGGGCCCGGATACGTTCCATCTTCGGCAGTCCGACCAGCAGCGCGAGTGCCTCGACGACTGTGGTCAGCGCTTCCTCACGCGTGAGCATCTGCCGTGCGGCCCACTGCTCGAAATGCGGTTCCTCGCGCGACCACCAGGTGCGCGCGCCGATGTCCTCGAGCTGCGCCAGCCAGGTCTCGTCGACCGATTCCCGCGCGAACGGCTCGACATAGGCGGCCATCGAATCCAGCAGCAGTCCGGTCGCGAACTCGTCGACCCGCCGCCGCGCGGCCTCCCACACATCCGCCGGCAGCCAGCCGTTCTCGAACACCGTCGCGATCACCCGCTGCCCGGCGAGCCCCGCGCCGCGCGCGATCTCCGCCGCGAGCTGCTCTTCTCCCGCGAGCTGCGCCCCGAAGGTCCGCGCGAACACCGCCCCCGAGTTCCCGAGCCGAACGGTCTGCAACGCGACCTCGACCAGCGCGTTCCCGATCTCCTGCGCGGTAGGCGGCCGATCGGCCCCGCCGTTCAAGATCGCCCAGAACTCGGCCCCGCCCTGCCTGGCAGCCAGCTTGGCTGCCCGGTGCTTGCGGTTCGGCTTGGCCACGGTCGGCGCTTCCTGTCCTGATCAGAGCCCGGAATAACAAAAAAGACCCGGTGTGAACCGGGTCCTTCTCGCTGTTCTGGTGCGCGATACTGGGATTGAACCAGTGACCTCTTCCGTGTCAGGGAAGCGCTCTCCCGCTGAGCTAATCGCGCTTGCTTGGTGCCTCTTACTAAGAGGCGGCGACGGGAATCGAACCCGTGTGCACGGCTTTGCAGGCCGTTGCCTCACCACTCGGCCACACCGCCAACCCAGGCCGGTTGGCCTTCGAGCGGATGACGGGATTCGAACCCGCGACCCTCACCTTGGCAAGGTGATGCGCTACCACTGCGCTACATCCGCATTCTGTCCCCGGCGCCTCTCGGCTGTCCGGCTGACGAGAAAGAACATTAGCCGACGATGGTTGCGGACAACAAATCGCCTGGTGAAAGGGGGTAAATGTGAACTACAGGGGTGTAGTTCGTGACGTGTGGGGGTGGGGTTGTGGCCGCCGGGAATCTGCGGGGGTGGTTGGCGCGTGCGGGTTCTCCCGCCCGCGTGTGGGTGCGCGCGGGTCGCGGCACGGTCGGCGCTGGCAAACTCGCAGCCGCCGCAGGGTGGGTCGCCGCCACAGGCGCTGTCGCCACAGCCACTGCGGGCCGGGGCGGCTGGATCGGTGCGCGGCTATCCCTGTGTCGTGCAGCCCGATGGAAAGGGGAGTCCTCGAGGTGGACACTCCAGACATGCCACCCGGCCGAGTGTCTCCCCGGTAGGAGGCCGGTTTTACGCCGTTGTGCACGCGATTTGGTGAGACGCCGGGGGTGCGTGTTAATGTTCTTTCTCGTTCGGACCGGCACAAACACCGGCCCCGGACACCCGCCGCAAGGCACCCGCACGGTCTCATAGCTCAGCGGGAGAGCACTCGCCTCACACGCGAGGGGTCGCTGGTTCGATCCCAGCTGGGACCACTGCATCAAAGCCGCAGGTCGTAGACCTGCGGCTTTGATATGTTTAGCTGCTTATTCCAGCCGGGCAGTGTCTATTCCGGCAGCGGAGACCTCCACGTCGCCGCTGCAAGAAGGTCCAGCGCCGGTTGGTAGCCTACGGTCCTCAAGGAGGATCAATACGATCAGTGCGGCCATGCGATGCCAGGCGTTTGTCCGCAATGACGTTGCGATAGGCACGATCATGTGAAAGAGCGCGTTCGCGTCGAGTGAGCTCGTGCTGGCCGCGAACATACGTTCAGTCGAATCCTCGAACTCTGGTCTTCCATGCAGGAGGAGACACCGCCTTCCCAGCTCCGCGACGCGCGCGAGTTTGTCGCGAGTCTCCCGAATCGTCGTGCACTCGAGATCAGCGAGTCGAGCCATGAGGGTCACGGTCGGAACGTATTGGGTGCGGTGTCCGGGCGCCTTCCCCGTGCGTTCGAGATCGCCGAAAAGCTTTTCGATCGCTGTTCTTCCCTCGTCGTACTGCGCATGTGGATCGGCGGAAAACAAGCGCATGCTTCGCAGCATGGTTTCGGCGACGATGTCGGCGCCAGGGTTGACGTCGCCGCCGAAAGCCAAAGCGTGCCAGAGCGCTTCGATCTCGACGCTGCCGCCTTCGGGTCGGCGCCAGGGGTTGGTGCGGCTGATGAAGTCGTCCGACTTCTTCCCGGTGTGGCGAAACTGCCTGGAGGCCAGTCGATAAGCGATATCGACCGCATCCTCCGAGGTTGCTCGACGGTGTTGGATGGCTCGTTCGATACGCCTGTCGAGCGTTCGGCTTCCGTCGGTCAGAAACCACATGAGGGCGGACCGAATCCCGGTTTCTGGGATGTCCAGGCAGGAGTCCAGCAGATCCTGATGATGGGGGTCGACGGTGAAAATCTTCAGCACTGATTCACAGATCGATCTGCCACGTCGGGTCGTCACGGCAAGGGCTTCGGCAACGCGGGCCGTCTCCGGCTCACACACGGATTTCGATCCGCGACCCGGATAGGTTCGCCGGTGCTTCGGCAATGCACCGGCATGTCGCCACCGCTCGAGCTGAGCGGCACTGACCCGCAACCCCATTCCCCTGAGGTGGGCCAGCAGTTCGGTATCCGCTGGACTCTGTGTTCTGACCACGCCTCCAGCCTAGAACCCCGCGATGTTCGCCTGATCCGGCGTCGACCGCCCCTGGCCTACTGGTGATCGTCAAGGGACGACAAGCAGATTGGATGAAGAGTGATGGCAGGTAAGCATCGGCGGCGTCGGATCGGTCATTCGGCGCGGGCCGAGGAGAAGCTCAACGAGGTCCGTAAGCTCGCCATCGGTGCGGTGATCGCCGCCCTGACAAGGGAACTGGCAAGCCGACTGCTTGAGCTGCTGCGGTGATCACGCCCCGAATGGGGCGTTGGAATGTCGGATGTCCTCGCCCTGTCGGTGCTAGAAGATACTGTGCCGCCATGGGTTTAGGTGATCTCACCCGAGCAGCGGTTCTCGCTGCCATTCGTGAGTACGACCACATCGGTCAGGACACGTTCCTGGAGCGCTACGGGTTCGAGCCCGCGCGGGCCTTCCACCTGCGATACGACGGCAAACGCTATGACTCCAAGGCCGTCGCAGGCGTGGCGCATGGCTACCTACCCGGTCGGCGCGCTCTCCAAGCGAGCGAGTTCAGCGGCGGCGAAGCCACCGTTGCCCGCAGACTGCGTGAGCTCGGATTCGTGGTGCCGCCACGAAGGTCGCCGGCCTGGGCACGCGACGAGGTCATCCTGGCGTGCGATCTCGTCATGCAGAACGGCTGGCGGCAGATCGAAGAATACGACGATCGGGTGATCGACCTGTCCGGTGTGCTGCAGCACCTCCCGATCCATCCGCACGACCTCCGCAGCGATACCTTCCGTAACCCCAACGGCGTCGCCCGTAAGACCGCGGACATTGCATCGCAGCATCCGGACTATCGCGGCCGCCCGACCAATGGAGGACGGACCGACCGGTTAGTTCTCCATGACTTCCTCGACTCGCCGGATCATATGCACGCCGTCGCGACCGCGCTTCGTGCCGCGGCACTGGCGGGCGAGCTCAAACAGCTGGCGGTGCCGCAGATCGACGAAGGCACCGACGCTGTCGGTTTGGACGACGAAGCAGCAGAAGTCGAAGCGCGGGAAGGTCGCCTCCTGCGGCGCTGGCACTACGCGCGCGAGCGCGACAGAGCACTCCGAAAGAGGAAGATCGCTGACTTCCTTGGGCTTCACGAACGCGTGTTCTGCGAGGTCTGCTTCTTCGACTTCGAGAAGACCTATGGTGCTAGGGGAGCGCAGTTCACCGAGTGTCACCACGTCACGCCGCTGCACGTCTCCGGTGACACCACAACCAAACTGTCAGATCTAATCCTGTTGTGCGCCAACTGTCATCGGATGATTCATCACGGATCACCTTGGATTACACCAGATGAACTGCGTGCGTTGCTCAAAACAAATCGTATATAGCCGGTTTCGCGCTCGGTGACGAAGACCCACGATCGAGCGCAATCATTGCCGGATCGGGATCGGTTCTCTCGGGACATGTCATTGTGGCTGCACGGATAGAGTCTGGGGGCGACTTGATGCAAGACGGACACACTGGGAGATCATCGACTCCCGACGTAAACGACGACGGACCACCATCGGGTGGGGAGGGCCGACCGTCGGCGATGAGACCCGTCAGCGAATCATCCTACGATGCAAGACATCTCACCTTGTCCAACCTGGATCGATTCTGGCGCGGTGGCTCTCCGCTCGTCTTACCGATCGAGGGGATCCCTGTGTGCCAGCTCCGCCTGGACCAACACCTCGGACACATCTCCCTCATCACCGAATACCAGTCCCCCATACCGGATTTGGCCACCCTGAGGAACATCGACTGTCACGTTGTTTCTGACGCTGCGGGTGACTACGCCGTCATAGACGTACAGGTCGACGACGACGTTCACGGCGCGTACGGGTTGCTCACTGCGATAGCCGATGACCTCCAAGTCCACAAGGCACCGCTCGCTTCCGCGGTGGCCCAGGCTGTGGCCCGGCACAAAGACATGCTTGCAGGTCGTTCGAGCCTGACGCTAGAAATGGAGATCGGGCTGTTCGGGGAGTTGCTGTTCCTCGAGTATTTGATCCAGACCATCGGTGCCGGACCGGCTATCGAAGCGTGGCAGGGGCCACTGCGTGAAGAGCACGATTTCGTCTTCGACGACATCGACTGTGAGATCAAGACCACCGCCGGCGAACGACGACGGCATCTCATCAGCGGGCTTACCCAACTCGTCCCTAGCCGCGTTGTCCCGTTGGCTCTCATCTCGATTCAGGTGACCCGAACAGGGACTTCACGCGGGCGGACGCTTCCGCACCTAGTGACGGCGGTCCGTGGCCTCGCTGGCGGGCACCGAGCGGTGCTTGATCAGCGTCTCTCTGGGCTCGGCTGGAGAGATCAGGACGCGGACCTGTATCGCACATTCTGGTGTTTGCGTAGTGAACCTCGCGGCTATCGAGTCGGGTGCGAATTCCCCGCCATCACCGCCCCTGCGCTCGCATCTGTTGTGCCGAACTTCCCTGCCGTCTCGGATGTCAGCTATCGAGTCGACCTTACCGAGCTTCCTCATGATTCCCTGCCCTCTCCTGCAGGCGGATTCCTCGAACCGAAGGATCTTTGAACCGCATGTCCTACCAGTCGCCGACCTGGGCAAGCGCCCTGAGCGCTACGCTCACCTTCTTCTCAAGCACCAGACCTCGCCCGCTACTTCCGTTCCTCTCGTCGGAAGCGGAAACCACTGTGACCAGCGAAGAAATGGCCGAGTTCATCGAGAAAGCGAAGCTGAACGATCCAGCTCATGTTCAGCTACGCGAAGCCGTCTGTGACTGGGATGCGGACTCCGGATTCGATTTCAAAGATCCCGAAGGCAACCCGACCCTCAAAGGATCGCGGGCGCGCCGCCTGGCAGTATGCATGGCCCTGGGTTTCGACGCCCAGCTGTCCGCTGCCGTCGAGGCACGAATGCCGTTCGACGCCAAGCCTTTTACTACAGTGTCCGCTCGTTCCGACTCGGATGGTGGCGGCCCGCAACATCGGCGAAGAAGCGACTACTGGGACGACTACCAACGGTATCTGCTCACGTTCAAGGAGTGGGACCCGGATGCGATCCTCTCTCTTCGCCAATCCACTCGCGAGGTGATCTCACAGTTCGGAGACCCGACGAACAAACTTCCAGAACAGACCAAAGGTCTCGTGGTCGGTCGAGTCCAGAGCGGAAAGACAGCACATTTCACCGGAGTGATCGCGCGGGCCATCGACGCCGGCTACCGGCTGATCATCGTCCTGTCCGGAACGGTCGGGATACTCCGCGCCCAGACCCAACGTCGACTGGACATGGAGCTCATCGGAGTCGAGAACATCCTCAACCGCCAGAACCCCGAGAACCCTCGATCGTACGAAGGTTGTGACTATCGAGGCGACGACGACTGGGAAGCAGGCCGTTTCGTGAGTCACGATGCACTGCTTCGTAAGAGGAATGTCCCCGGCATCATTCGGGTAACCACGTATGCAAGCGACTTCAAAGGGAGCCGTAGCGGCGTCCCCACGATACGGTTCAACAGGGCACACAAGGACTTGCCACTGTTCGATTCCGAGAACCTTTTTCATTCCGATGCGGTCGTCGCGGTGGTCAAGAAGCGACCGGCCCCGCTGGGGGACTTGATCGGCGATCTCGTAAAGAGTCGGGATGACCTGGCAGAACTTCCTGTTCTGATAATCGACGACGAAGCCGACGAAGCATCCATCGACACCACGCCGCACGCCAAGCGATGGACAGTAGGCACCGACGAACGAATTCGCACGACAACCAACCAACAGATCACCGATCTGCTTCGGCTCTGCCCGCGAGCGAAGTATGTCGCCTACACTGCAACAGCTTTCGCGACCGTCTTCATCGACCGGAACGACCCCGAGGATCTGTTCCCCTGCGATTTCATTCTCTTACTGGATCCGCCCAAAGGCTATATGGGCCTTGAGGAATTCCACGATGTCGACGGCAAGACCGCTGGCGACCCACAGACGGTGGTCAACTCCAACCAGCTCGCGCACGTACACCTTCCCGAAGGAGACCAGCCACTCGGACGGCAGGAACTGCGTCGGGCAATCGACTCCTGGGTACTCAGTGGCGCGATCAAGCTGTTCCGACGTACGAAAAGCTCAACAACGAAGTCGCGCAACATGCTCCGTCACCACACCATGCTGGTCCACGAATCCACCAGCAAGGCCGACCATTTCGCCACCTCGTGCAGCGTGCAAACCTTGTGGGACGCTTCAGCATTCGATTCCTCGACCGGGATCCAACGACTGCGCGATCTCTACCACCAAGACCATGCGAAGGTCATGCAAGCCCGGTCCGAGCGCTTCGCAATACCGAACTCCTTCGAGGAACTGGAGCCCTTCATAGCCGAGGCCCTCACCAGGATGTCCGAAGCCAAGAATCTCGTCTTGGTCGTGAACTCCGACGAAGCCGTCCAGGACCACAAAGACGAACTGAACTTCGCGACCGATGAGGTCTGGCGCATCCTCGTCGGTGGAACACAGCTCAGCCGCGGATTCACCGTCGAAGGGCTCACAGTCTCGTACTTCACACGGAAGACCAAGCAAGGCGACACCCTCATGCAGGCCGGACGATGGTTCGGCTTCCGAAAGGGATACCAAGACCTGGTGCGCCTCTACATCGACCGCGACCTGTACGAGGCATTCCAAGCGCGCCTATGCGAGGAAGAGGCATTCCGCAACCGGATCCGTGAGCTGCGGGATGTCGATGAGGGCGGAAGAGTGACCTACAGCCCACGCGAAGTCCTGATCAAGGTCGAACAGCACCTGCCCCGGCTGAAACCGACGTCGCCACCCAAGATGCGGAATGCCACAACAGTCAGCGACACCTCGTTCAGTGGATTCAGGGACCTCTATCAGGTTCCACAGCGCGAGGCGCGGGATGCGAACTACGCGAACTTGTGCCAAGTAGGGATCCCCTTGCTGGCGAAGGCCACACAGGAGACAGTCCTCCAGTACCGAACTGGCAGCAGAGACGTGAAGGTGAAGGCCCGAGTCGGGACGATTGATGCCGTCGAATTCCTGCAGACTCTCGACAAGCATCGATGGCGCGAGGGATACGAAGCGATCGGAAAGGTGAAGAATCTGCTGTCAGATGAAACAGCGGAAGGCAGAATCACTGATTGGACGGTCGTCTGGCCACAACCTCAAGACTATGTCGGAATGCTTGATTTCGAAGAACTCGACGTTGCGGCCCCCATCATTTACCGCGGACGGCGTGGTGCGCCACGCCACGACTTCCCTGGGTCGTATAGGGACCACCGGCACGTTGCGATGCCCATCGCCACGGGCGAGATCGGAGTGCTCGAAGATGCACCATCACCCACTCGCGGCGTGGTTCTTATCTACTTGGTAGACGACCGGTTGTCGTCAAACCCAACGAGTGACAGCAAGAAGATCGGCATGCTGCGGCCTGGCTTGGTGATACCACTCCTGTCGATAGCGCTTCCCGGCTCGACCACACGCCACAGGCGGTTCCGCACCTGGGCCGCGCCCTTGGAAGAGAGCTGAGTAATCGGTTACGGCTGGCGCACCACGTAAAGATTGTCCGTCTGTACGTAGTGCAAAGGGCGTTAGACAGTGCGAGACCGATGCGTCGCTACCACTGCTGGCATCGATCAATCTCATGAGGTGGTGCGATCGCCAGCTGGTCGGGATCGGATTCGTTGCAGCGGTGGTGTTTTCGTATGAGTGCCTGATCGTCTTGTCAGCGACCATGCGCATAGTGGGTCCCAGGGATACGTGATCCGCTGCAGCAACTGATGGAGTAGCTGAAAGATTGCATTACGGGTGAAATTCGTTGACGATTCGGCATGTCGACGCGCCGTCCAGGCGCTTTAACGCACGCCCGGACGGCTGCCTCCCGCCGGTCTCATGGTGGTGCCGCGGGTGCGTAGGGCGTCTCTGATGGTGCTGGGTGGGAATCCGGTGAGTCTGCTGCAGCTGACGAGTGAGTGGCCGGCGAGGTAGAGGCGTTCGGTGTGGTCGATGTCTGTGGTGGTCATCGACTGGTATCGGCGGGGGACTTTGTGGTTGGTCAGTAGTGCGAGAACCGCGGTTTTGGAGATCTTGTACCGCGCGGCCAGCTGTTTGGTGGAGGCACCCTCGCAGTAGGCCTGGATCAGCTCCGCGACCGCCGTGGAGGTGAGCCGTCGCTCGATTTTGCGGGGCACGCGGGGCCTTGTTGTGGGTGGCTTTTTGTATCGGCGGGGGAGTGTTCGTGGCTGTTCGGCGTCGATCTTGGCGCGTGTGGTTTCGAGTTTCTGCAGGTCGGCACGGTTGGAATATCGCCCAACCAGGTCCACATACAAAAAGGCTGGTCAGACACGGTTTCCGTGGATGGCCAGCCTTTTTCGTGCCATAGATGTGCGATAGCGAACCACATGTTGCTCGCGCCGAGGCTCGTCAGAGTGCGGCCACCAGCGAAGGTGTGCCGTCGGCCGGCCCCGGGCCACGGCTGGTCTCGAAGCGCTGCGGCATGGGCCCGAGCCAGTTCGAGATTGATGTGAGGCTGGGTGAGCCCGGGGCCTAGCCGGTGTCAGCGGGGTCTGTGGACGTACGAGAAGAAGCGAGCGTCTACCTGTGGCATTCGGATTTCGCGGCGAATTGCGAAGATGAACTTCTCGAACACCTCACGTGCCGCTGTTCTTTCTTGCTGCCACTCCGCCACATCAAGGTGTTGCTCGCTGACACGGTAGAACAGGCGGGTTACCTCTGCATCCAAGTTGGCTGCCACAGCGACCACGTCGCGTGATCCGTACAGCCAGACTGCCGTGTAGGCGCTGTCCCAGCCCTGATACACGCTCTGGCGAATCTCATCGATTCGATCTGTGTACCCCACGGTAGCCGGACTGGTAAGGGCCAGCGCCCGCAGCGTTTCGCATACGAGCTGGAACTGTTCAGCCAGGGCGCGGTAGCTGCTCACCCGTTGATCTCGTTGCCAGCGCACCGATTCGGTCCGCGTATCCCAAAACCGACCGATCACGATCCCCGCCATCGCAAATGACGCTGCCAGAAGCGCAGTTCCCATACGTTCCGACGGTACAACAGTTGTGGAAACCGACCACCCTGAAAACCTATATGACGCAGCACTATTCGACGACGAAACGGGACGGAGGAAGCTTGGGGCAATCGTTGTACGCCGCCGCGTCGCCAGCAATCGATTGATCATGGAAGCGACGCTGCATCGGTCGCGGATCAGCGCGTCGTATCCTGCCTGAAGTTTCGGGTATTGGCGGACGGGTGCGAAGGCGATCGTGCGTGCCGCTATGCCTCATAGAGCCACGCCAGCTGACTGCACATCGAAGTCACTCGATTCCGATCGATATGCGTTTCAGCATGCCTCCCACGTCGCCATGTTGAGCGACTGTGTACCCGCGACGGGTACGCGCGCAGACAACGTCGGCGAACTTGACCAAAGCCGGAATGTCGCCATCTTCGAAGTGATCGAAGCACGGTGCGATCACGGCACTAACGGACTCGTTGTACGCGTAGTTCATCAATCGATTGATAACGGCGCCTGGGAGGTTCGGGTCGCCGTAGTACATCAGGACGATCGACCACCCGAACTGTCTCGCCAGCGCGTGGCTGCTCTCTTCGTCTTGCTGCCACTCCGCGCCTGATACCTCGCGCCGCAGGAATCCGATCACGAATTCGGTCATGATCGCGCCTCGAGGTAACCGTGGTAGGCGGGCTGGGTCAATGCTCGGCGTCCACGTTCAGTGGAGCGCCAGCGCGCGGGTCCCTGCGGAGTGCTCAGCACGAGTCCGCTTCGGCCCAGGCGCATCAGCGCCCGGCGTATCGAGGATTCGGAAAGCCCGGTTGTGGTGCCGAGTTGCCGCACGGTCATGGTGTGGATCGGTTCCAGGAGCGAGAGTGCTCCGAGCACCTTCACCTCGTGTTCGGTGAATGCCATTGCTACCCCCTTCGGATGATCGGAATGTTGCTACCGGGGTGCTCCGCGGCCAGGCGGGCTTGGAGTTCGGCGACGGTGAGCTCGGGCCCGGAAGCGGCAGGGGAGTGCACGATGCGACCGATGCCGGCGGCCGTGAAGACAGCGAGCGATACGAGCGTGATCGCGAGAAGGAAGTCCATGTGCAGTACTCCGGGATGCTCGATGGTCTCGGTTGGCCGCGGCTCGGCCGGTGGTGGAATCAACTCTTCTCCGCGCGATGTGCGCATTGGAGTGACCGAGGGTGTACTGCGCGAGTACTCTCGATGCACCGTGGGGCACAGGGGTATCCGATGAGTGCGTGCACGCAATGGTCAGGGGTCGAATGCAAGGCGTTCCGTCTTGCCGTGCGAATGACGCAGGAGGCGTTCGCCGATCATGTGGGGGTTTCGCTCGACGCTGTCAAGAAGTGGGAACGTCGAGGTGCCACGATCCGGCTGACGCCTCGGTACGCATGGACGACAAGCTGGCCGCGGCCGGAGGAGTTGTCGAGCAGTGCTTCTGGCAGTTGCTGCACACTCCGGCCGACCTCGTTGCCGAGGGCGCACCGGCAGAATCGCTCGAGGTGGCCGACGCTGGCGATCACATCGTCGTGTCCGCGCGCACTCTCACCGGGGAGGTAGTACTGGTGGCTGTCCCTCGTCGGCAGTTCCTCGCCGGGATCGGTACAGGGGTGATCGGATCGGCGGTGACCTCCACCGTGATCGGTACCTCCGCGGGCAATCTCAACTATCGGGCGATGACCGGATTGTTCGCCAACGCTCCGGTCGATCATGCCGCGCATTTTCAGAAGCGCCGAATGTCGCTGATCGACTCGGACAATCTCTACGGCTCGGCGCAAACGTTGCCACACCTGCTCGCCGACCTCGCCCTGTTGCAGCAGCTACACGCGGCACGGGTCGGAAGTGGGCAGGAGATCCTGCGGTTGATGGCGATGTATGCCGAGACCGCGGCCTGGGAATTTCAGGATCAACGAGACTTCGAGAACGCTCAATACTGGGCCGATCGCGCACTGCGGTGGTCACACCAGCTCGGCGACGACTTTTACGTCGGTATCGCTCTTGCTCGTATGAGCCAGCTCGCGGGCGATCAGTGTGATTCGGTCAGTGCGATGGATCTGGCTGACGCGGCGAAACGTGCTGCGCCACCGAATACGTTGTTCATGGCGGCGATCGTGACCTTCCAGGCGCACGCGTACGCACTGGCCGGCGAGACCTCGCGCAGTGATCGGATGTACGACGAGGCGCGCAGCATCACCTCGAGGGCGACATGTGATCAGAGCTGGGGCATGTTCGTCGATATCCCGTACATCGACGCGTTCCAGGCATACAGCCAAGCCGAGACCGGCCGATATCGCACTGCCACAGATCAATTCGAGTTCGTCATGACGCACATGCTGCCCGGCTACCCCCGGGACAAGGGCGTCTGTATGGCGCGATCGGCGGTGGCGCACATGGCCGACGGTGCGATCGAACCGGCTGTCGAGCTTGGGCTCGCGGCATTGGGGATCGGCCTGGGAACCGGCTCGGCGCGCATCCTGAGCAAGGTCGAGTGTCTGTCCGGCATGATCGATCCTGCGAGTAGACAACCCGGCGTCGGAGAGTTCCTCGACGCGTTCTCCACCTGGAAGGCCGAGAGTTGCCCCGACCGTACGTAGTTTCCTCCGTCGCAGTCAGCCTCGACGGATACATCGATGACATGTCCCCGGACCGGCTGTTGCTGTCCAACGACGCGGATTTCGATCGGGTCGACAGGGTGCGAGCGGAATCGGACGCCATCCTCATCGGAGCGGAAACGGTGCGCCGGGACAACCCGCGTTTGATGCTGCGCAGTCCAGAGCGTCAGCAAGCCCGCGTGGCCGAAGGGAAGCCGCCCAATCTGCTGAAGGTGACCGTCACCAGGTCTGGTGATCTCGAACCGGCTGCACGGATGTTCCATCATCACGTGGAGGCCGGTCGCCCGTTGATCTACACCACGGCCGAGGGCGCGGCGAAGATGGGCAGCGCGTTCGATGAGATCGCCGAGATCGTCGAACTTGAGGACGCCGAGGGGTTTTGGGGAGACTTGCTCGATGACCTGGGCAACCGCGGTATCGCGCAGTTAATGATCGAGGGCGGTTCACATATCCATACCGCGATCCTGGAAGCCGACCTGGCCGACGAGTTGCACTATGTGCTGGCGCCCCTGCTGGTTGGCGACGCCAGCGCTCCTCGGTTTGTTAACCCTGCGGCGTTCCCAGGTGGGTCGCGGCGTCGGCTCGGTTTCATCGATGCGATCACTCTCGGCGATGTGGTGGTCCTGCGCTACCGTGCGAAGGCCGGTGACGCAGGGGGAGTCAATCGATAATCGCCGTGACGGAATCTTTGTGAGGTGGGCAGATCGGCGTCGGTGGGTCGTTGGTTGACCGAGGTGCCGGAGTTCCGGCACTCAGTCCTCGAACTCACGACGAGGGGATGAGCGCCCGATAGCTCGTGACTACTGTTGCCGCGCCGTCGATTTCGCTGCGCTCGACCATGGCCGCCGCTTGATCTCTGAGGGCACCGCGGAGGAGGCTACCGTCGAGGACGCTTGCTGCGGTAGTGGTGCCCAGGCACAGACGGTCGCCGCTGCTCCAGTTGCTGCGGCTGAGGCTTTCGAATCGACTCGGGGGTCGTCGCCGTGGACGGTCGATGCCGTCTAGGCGTGGGCTCCATGTCGTTCCAGGATAACGGTGTCGTGCCGGATTCCATTGAGTCGCGCGATGCGTTCGCGGACCCCGACCGTGCGGAATCCCGCCTGATGGTGCAGCGAGATCGCGGCCCGATCCTCGTGGAGGATCGAAGCCTGCAATGCCTACAGACCGGCTTCGTCGGCGGCGATGACCAGGGTGAGAGCCAGGGCCTTGCCCACCCCGCGCCCGATGTCTTGCCCGCGGAAGAGGAATCCGTCGCAGGTCGCGCACGCGCTGACTCCGCGTCCGCGCAGGGTGGATTCACTGGGGATGCCTAGGTACGGGCGCCCGCGCCCATCGCCAGGATGACTGCGTGCGCCAGGTAGGTAACTCCGCCGGAGACGACCTTCTTGATCGGTCCGGTCAGCTTGAGTTCTTCGACGTCCTCGGTTCGGATATCGGCGCCGAAGCGTTTGGCCTGCTCACGCATTTGATCCATCAGGTCCGGACCCATGATGCCGTCGCGGAAGCCGGGGAAGCTCTCGACCTCGGTGATGGTCATGAGAGCGCCGCCGAATTGGGTTCTCTCGAACAGCAACGGATCGAGTTAGGCGCGGGCGGCGTAGATTCCCGCGGTGTATCCGGCGGGGCCGGATCCGACGATGATCAGGTCGTGGACGGTGCTCGGGTGCTCATGTACGCGATTCCTTCGATGGTGGCGGTCAGGCGCGGGCCGGGAGCAGCTCGGCGATCAATTCCTCGATACGTGTGCGGATCTCGTCGCGGATGGGCCGCACCGCCTCTACGCCTTTGCCGGCGGGGTCCTCGAGTTTCCAGTCGCGCCCACGCCGGGGAAGTACGGGCACGCATCCCCGCAGCCCATGGTGATCACGACTTTGGAGGCTTCGACCGCGTCGGGGTGCAGGATTCGTTCGGCTGGAACGCGAATATTTCCCGGTGCTATGCTGCGATGAGCAAGCGGCCGGACATGATAATTTCGGATCGACCCGCACTCTTCAGGGATTTGGGCAATTCCACATCTTGCTTCTCAAGTCGTTTGAGTTCTTCGAAGATGCCGGACGTTTCCATCAATTCCAGGATTGTGGATTCAAGACCAAGGCCAACATCCGCAAGAGTTCGATAGCTTTGTTTAGCAGGCCGCGGTGCCTTCGATCCCGCCAGGCTGGACGTGGCTGAAATCAGGCGGCCGCCGGGGCCATTGGGGATGGCCATCGTGACTACGACGCTGTCGTGGTCCGTAATCTGATCAAGTACAGACTGAATGGTGTCGCTCGGCAGGCATCCAATGACCAAGGGCTCGCCGTTCGAGGAGATCCCCCAGGGAGACAGTTCGCGCACGGACCTATTTTGATTATCGAAGGTCGCGACGAACGTACGAATTGGCAAAGTGGACTCTTCGTTCGCTGGTCCTCTAGTGCGCAGCCAATAGCCAAGATCCCGGTATTGCTGAAAATGCTCGACGGCAAGAGGTCCGCGTACTGGATTTCGGCTGTGATAGAGCTTCCGGACAGCTTCGAAGGAACCGCCGAGGCCGAAGTCCTTTCGGTCAACAACTTGGTATTGCCATTCTGGGGACTTGCGTGGATCCCGTGAATAAACCACGTTGTCGACCACTGGTGGGGTGAAGTCGAGATACATTTGGCCACTGTCATCCTGCTCGGCAACTACCGCGCGCATCGTCAATTCGTCGTCGAACTGGTCGACCAGGGTGACAAGATCACCTACAGCGATAGGGCCATTGGCCCACTCCTTCAGTGCAACGACTTTCCCGTCGCGAGCGAGGTCGTTGAAATCGACGTGCACAGTCGTTCTCATCTCGGCCTCCTCTACGCTGGCTTCGGTTCGGGGTCGCTGAAGCATCGTCCGAATGCATCGATCATGTCATCGGTAACTGGGTCGGCAAACTCGACATGGTGATGGTTGGGCTGCTGACCGTTCGACACCTCCAGTCTAAGGGTGAAACCTGCTGTGTAGAGAGCTTGGGTGTCTGCAACCAGCACCTTCTTGTGGGGGAGCCCTTCGACTGCTCGGCGTATGACATCCTCACGTGCCATCCCGTCGGGCCACTTCTCTACCTGCACCGATATGACGTTGCCCAACCCTCGCGAGTTCGCGTTCTCGAGCTTGCGCTTGACCACGTCCGGACTGCAGCGGTGAGCACTGCCCATAACCGCGATCCCGGCAACGTCTGATGGAAAGACGGTCATACCCGTCCGCCTACCGCCCCTCGAAGTCGTCGTTGGTTCCAGAAGAGAATGGTATGCCGACCCTACGCGTGGTGGCCAACCGATAGCGCTGGGATGGGCGGATTTTCGGCGCACCCCGCTGGCTCACTGATCAGGTGCCGGAGAGTGGGGTGTCCCTTCGCGAGCTTGGATATGTTGTCTGCAAGCGTCTGAGCGCGCCCAGCTGCGATTTTCTGGTAGCGCATGGCGGCCTGCCGGTGTCTTGTGACGCAGCCGTTCCATCACCTCTGGCAGAGTGCCGCCGGCCTGCGCTGCAACCGTGCCGCCGGTGTGGCGAAGTTCCGCGGGGCGGAAGCCCTTGTGCCCGATCTCGGTGCACGCCTTGTTGTAGATTCGGCGGTAGATCCCATTCGCGCATGGTGCCGCCGTTGTCTGGGTCGGGAAAGAGAAGCGAGTTGGGCTTCTTGTCGACGTTCTCGTCGAGGTGTGTACGGATCGCGCCGCGGATGAGCTGCGGGACAACGACTTCGCCGGTCGACCCGGCTTCGGGGCGGTCAACGACGATCTCACGCTCTCGGTAAGTCGCGGCGTGGGAGATGGCCATGACGGAGCAGTCCGCGTTGAAGCTTCGACGTCGCAGTTCGAAGGTCTCCGAGGGGTGAAGTCCGCACCAGGCCGCGAGTAGAACCGACGCCCTGAGTTCCTTGGGCATGGCGTTGACCAGCGCTAAGATCTCTTAGGGTTGAAGCACTGTCGCATCGTGCGCGGGTTGGATGGCGGTCGCACCCTTGATTCTGCAGGGGTTCTTGTCGATGAGGCCGTCGTCGACCGCGACGTTCAAGACCATGCGGATGACTTCGTAGGCGCGAGCTCGCGCGGTGGGTATGTCATCGCTTACCTTCGTCTCGGGTTTCGCTTTGCGGCCGGTGGTGCGGATACGCGAAACCCCGACGTACCAGTCGCGCACCATCTCGAGGGTGATGTTGGTGTTCGGGGTGTGTTCGAACGTCCCGTTCAGGTGGGATCTCGGCTCTCTCCCGATTTCGTCCTGTGTTCGCGGTTCGATTCCTGGGTTCGTGATAGGTCGATGGACTATCCGCACGTCCACTTCAGCGCAGCGCTGAAGAATGGCACGATTCGTCAGACCGGCGTAGTTGGCTTGTGGCATAGCATCATTCGGGCTACACCAAGTCTGGGGGCGCCCCGCCCATGTCCGGGTGCGTGAGGGAATTTGTCCGTACCGACATGGAGACGAGAGCGATTGCATTGGCGGACCCGCTAGAGCTGACCTTGGACGATCTCGCCGGTGAGGCTGCAGTGCTGCGGGTCTACCGCCAGGTCTTCTCGGTGCTCGCTCGCGAGGCCGGGGCAATGATCGTGGATCCGACGACGATTGATGTTGATGAATCGATTTTGGAAGCGTTCGCCGAGGCGGGTAGTGGGGGGATGACAGTGGAACAGGCTGTCGCCGAGTGCCGACGATGGGATGCTCCGATCGTGAGGCGGCGGTTCGACGTGCTACGCAACTACGGCGCTATCAGCCGGGTCAATGATCGGCCGAATGAGCTTTACCATCGGGCCGCGTTCGCGCCCTACGTAATGCTGTTGTTCTTGCGGCGGATGGCCGAGCAGGGCGGTCAGTCGGAACTGCACCAGCTGCTGACCTTGGAGCAGTTGAACGTCAAGAGCGACGATGCTGCGGCGGCCGTGGGCATGGCCTCGGTGCGCCGGTTGACCAAGGTATTCCGGTTGCTGGGCAATGAACTGGCCATCCTAGCGGCGGGTGGCACAGCCGAGACGCTCGGCAACAACGCCCAGCTCTTATGGGGCAACGAGTCATTAATTGACCAGGCCAAGAATGTCCACGCTGTCGTGCTGGTTAGGTGGCCCGAACTCGATCGCGATTGCGCGGAGCTCAGGGTCGCGCTCGCTGCCTATGCGGACGCGATCGACGCGGCGGCAGGCCGCCTGATCGAGCAGGCCGGTACGACTCGCGCGTTGGGGTTACTTCCGGTGGAAGCGTGGCGTACCTTCAGCCGCGATTCGAGCCCGGAAGTGCTGGCCGCAGTGCTCGACCGCTTCGTCTTCGACGCCCCCGCGCCGTGGTTCACACCGCAGGCACTGATCGAGGCAGTGGAAGCGGGACGCCAGATCAGCACGGCGAGGGTCCCACCTCCCCGCTCCGATTACGCTGAGCCAGCGCCGGAGGCTGATGCTGGTATCGCTGATGACGTCGAGGAACTCAGAGCCATCGCTGAGCGGCTGCTGGCGGACTCGGACTCCGTGAGTGTTGTCGATGTGCTCGATGACGCCGGCGACTGGATATCGGCGCGGCGCGTGCTCGCCGAGGTCACTGCCATCCATCACCATCCAGACCTCGACTACGAACTCGTGTGGCGCGACGGCGTACGTATCGAGGTCGCCGCCAGCCCGTCCTGGACGTCGCATGGGCGCTTTCGGCGCGTCGGCCCGGCGGGAGCCAAGGAGGGGTGAACGAGTCGGAAACGGCACTCTGGTGGGCGCGCGTCCGCGCCGCCGGCCCGCAGCGGGTGGCACCAAACAGCGCCTTCCCTGGGGGAATGCTGCACCTAGTCGAGCCTGACGTCATGGCGGTGTGGTTGCTGACAGTGCTCCCCGAGGGCGCGAGACCCAGCGTGTTGGAAGAGTTGGGACTGTCTGCGCATGCCGTCGAGCATCCCAACGACACCGCGCGCGTGCTTGCTGCGTGCCTGCGCTGCTGCTGGGTGGAACCGGCTGGGTCGATGTGGCCAGGGGCACCCGCATCCAGGGGTGAGGTAGCAGCGGTGTTCGTGGAGATCACCAACCGGGACAAGGCCGCCTCCAACCGATCCGTGCTCGCGGCGATCCGGCGCCTGGCTGGTGCCGGTTGGCTGCTGTGGGACGAGGTTGGCCAGACGGTGCGGCTCGGTCCTCGAGTCGCCGCATGGGGATCAGCAGACCTGAGCGCATTGCGCGAGCTGTGGCGGATGTTGCCCTCTTCCGCCGATATCGGCCAAAGCTGCGCGGAAGGTCTGTGATGATCAGCGAGAACGCAGCGCATCCGGTATTCGAGCCAATCCTCGCGCAGCTGAGCGACCAGCACCGCGACGAAGTCCTTGCCGCTTTCGCGGCGCTGGAGCACAGCGCCCACCCGGTGCCCGAGGTACAGATGCTGGCGTTGCGGGATGCCACGCTACGGAGGGACCTTCAGCGGTTACTACATCGAGTGGGACGGACGCTGGTCCCGGTGGACGGCACGCAGTGGACCTCGGGGTACCGCGATGACATCGCTGCCGAACTGACCGACGCAGGCTGGAATTCCCTCCCGGTCATCGATCGGGCCGTGCTTGTGCTGGTGTTGATCCACTCGGTTGCGATTCCCCGTAGCCAGGGAATTCTGTCGGGTGACTCTTGGATCTCCGCGCAACCGACGCCAGCTGATGAGTTTCTTCGTTATGCACAGACGGCAAAAGGTGATGTTCGTGTCGCTCTGCAGAGGTTGCGTGCCGCTGGACTCGTACAGCTCGCGCCTACTCGTGGCCGCGGCTTTGTCGGCGGGACTGCCTACTTACCTGGTCCGCAACTTCACCGGCTGACACCTGTGGCGAGTAGGGCGTTGCAGCAGGAGTTGATTCTGGCAGCTGCGCCGCAAAGCCCGCTGGCTGCCGCGATACGAGCACGCCGCGCGCACCCTCGAGGAGAACAGTGAGCACAGCCCGAACCTGGTCAACAGCGGGCGGAGATTCCGGCAGGTTCGACGTTGTCGGCGAGCGGGTGCTGGTCGGTGTCCAAGTGGTCGATATCTCGAGGTTGTCCACGCACCCCGTGCCGATGATCAGCCAGGGTCTGGTCACGGTCGCGGGTCAAGGCCCGAAGGACTCCAATGGTGCTGGGAAGTCCTCACTGATCGCTGCGGTGAGTCTGCTGCACGCCGACGAGCAATGGCGGCTGGCCAGCGGAGCGGCCGGTGCCGCGGAGTTGCTGTTCACTGCCGAAGTCGCCGGACAAGAAGGCCGCTGGTCTAACGTTGACTGGGGGTATGTGATCGGTGTGTTCGCCGACCCCCGCGCTGACACGTCCGATGAGCTGTCGGTGAGCGCCCTGACCGTGTGGCTGCGGATCAACCGCAAGGCATCGCACGTACACCTGCGCTGGACAGAGGGGCTCTATGTCCCCTATGGGTCGACTGAGTCTGAACGTGCCGCAGGAGTTGACTTGTTGTGGGACGCGCTACCTACCAGCAATGGACGTACCGATTTCCACGCGAACAGGCTCGCGTCGGTCCTGTATGGCGGCCACGTGCGGTGTGTGTCTTTCCTGTCGACTTCGGTGCGCTCCAGCCTGGCGGCCAACCTGCTCGCCCAACCTCTCAACGACCTGGACCCACGGCGGATCTTCGACGCTATCGCTACCCTGACCGGGTTGGACCGCGAACTCGAACAAGAGCAGGCCCTCCGGTCGGCGGAGTACACCCGCCGCAACAACGTCCGCAATGCCGTGGGAGATCTCAAGAGCTGGGAAGACGAAACGGTGGTCGTTGAGGCTGGCATTGCGCTGCGTAGTGACGCTCGCAGCTTGTTGGGTCATGCGAAGGCGTCGTGGCACGCCCGCTGCGCTCGAAGCCTCCTCGACGGGGTTGCTCGCACCGACGAGATCCGCCTCGAACTCAACGCACTTGACGTCCGCGCTAAAGAACTACTGGCAGAGCTGTCCACCGTGGAAGATGGCATTTCAGGGTTGACCGACGATGATGAGTTCAACCGAAACGTCCGCGAAGTCGAAGGGCGCTGGAAGGAACTCAGCGGGCGTGACCAGGGCCTGTACACCGACCATCTGGTGGCCGTCCGGCAGTTGGAAGAATTGGCTATAAGACGGCGGGAGCTCATGGACAAGGCTCGCGCTGCTGACGGACGCAGCGTCGAGACCGCGCAAGCTGAGGAGGCCGACGCTCACACGGCCGTGGAGAAGGCTCTCGGATCCAAAGGAGTCGCCGAAGAAGCCGAGAAACGAGCGAGCAGACTGCTGGCCGCCGCCGAATCTGGTGAGGACGTCGCCGCAGACGAGCTGCAGGTTCTGCGCGAGGAGGGTATCCCCGCTGCCGCGTTGTTGGATGTCATCCAGCTCAACACCCACCAGCGAGGTAGCTGGGAGCCGCGCCTCCTGCCCTATAGCGGTGCCGTCGTCGTCCCACGCAGGCACGCTGACCAAGCCCGGGAGAAGCTCGTGGGGCGGGCAGGGGCGGCGACGCTGGTCATCGCCGACCCGCCTAGAACGCATCCGCCCGCTCACAGCACCAGCCTGCCCGCGAGTGCCGATACGAGGTTCGATCTCACCAGGTTCTTCACCGCGATCGACAACCGGGCGGGCACCCAGCCAGCGGAGATCGACGTGGCCGCCGGGGTAATCGTCGTGGGAGAGTTCGCAGAACCACTCATCGGCCGCGCCGCGCGCATCGCCGCAGCCCGCGCTGAATATCGTGGGAAAGCCGAGCTTCTCGCCGAAGCCAACAAGCTCCTCGTCGCGGCCCGGCACAGGCTGTCCCGGGCCACAACCCGTGCCGAAGCGGCCGTAGCCGGTGAGGAAGCGGGCGCGACCGCGCTGAAGATGTCGGAACTGCGGGCGGCCAACCGTAGGCGAGAGGAACTACGCGATGCGCTGAAGCCTAGGCTGGACGCCGCGCATGTGGCGTACACCGACGCGCTGGGCGCGGGGAAAGCACGCCAGGAACGGATCGAGAACCTCCGCGGCATTAAGCGTCGCCTTGAGGGCGAGTTGACCGATCAAGACAAAACCAAGACGAAGCTCACCGGTGAGTGGCTGGCTCTGGACCTGCCTGGCCGTGAGGCGAATTGGGGAGACTCACCCGAGTCCGCGGAGCGGTTCCTGCTGGCCCTGGACACCGAGCAGCAGGTCCGGACCGTCACAGCGTGGAACGAGGAAACCTGCTATCAAGTCAACGAGGTTGTGCGGCGGTGTTTCCCCGAGGCCACACCACACGACGAGATGCCCGCCGAGATCCGGGAAATTCTCATCGAACAACGCTGGCAACGCGGCGGACTGGACACTCGAGTCGGCCTGGTTCCCGTGCTCATCCGTGCGCTGCGTACCCATCTGACCCAGACCGAACAGCACGATCTCTACCAGCAGCAGCAAATCGCGACCCAGCGTGCGCAGCGCACTCGCGACCTGGAGGCGGCTCGGCAAGGCTTGAGCGAGGCTGAGCAGACCTCACGGGCGCATCGGGCGTCGCTTGCGCTGGGAATCAAGGACCGGCTTAAGAGGGTCAGTGAAGAATTCGACCGCCTCGACCAACGGTACGGCGGTTACGGGGCGATCCTGGACTATCCGGAACCCGAGCCACCCGCAGAACCCGACCGCCCGTGGCGGTGGACCGTCACCCCCAAGTGGCGGCGCTCCGAGGGTCAACGGATGTCGGGTTACAACCTCCGTAGCAACACTGCGCAGATGGACGAGAAGGCCGTCAAGCTGGTGTGTGCTGCCGCGCTCGCTGGAGGAGGCGATCGCCCTTTGCTGCTCGTTCTCGATGAACTCGGTCGCAACCTCGGCAAACAGCATCGCCGTGAGGCGGTGTCGCTGTTCGAGCAAATCGGAAAGGACCGCAACATTACCGTGATCGGTGCGCTCCAGGACGATATGGAACGCTATGCGATCGAGGCATCCGGGCTCTACATCAAACTCCGTCGTCGCTCAGACAGCATGGCCTACAACGAAGCGCCTGTCATCGTCGGAGACGAAACCAACCGCGCCCGCGTCGAACTGCTCCGGGAATGGTTGACCTCCTACCGCCCCTCCGCGGGCATCGCCAAAGATGAGCCCGATGAGGACAAATCGGACGATAAGGGCACGGCGTGACCGAGTCTTCTCAGCCAACAGGGGAATTCCCCATGCCCGACCACCCCGGCGTGCCCGAGGGACTCCGCGCCTATGCGCGGCCAACACACGCCGACGGCACCTTCGACCACGATCGTGCAGGCCGCCCCAGAGTGCGGCGAGTCCACCTGCGTGCGCACCCGCCCACGCCACCCGAGCGGCCAGCCGGGCTCGTCAACGATGCTGACTGGAATTGGGCCACCAGCGTGCCTCGCCGATGGAACACCATCATGGCCAAACTCGGAGATCGTGCCGAGGACGTGGCGCTCGCCTTTGCCCGAGCAGGATGCGTTGGCCTTGAACATGACTACCGATTAGGCACGATCTGCCATCCACCCCGTGGTTGGGCTCCCCACCCTGACCTGCAGGCGGCCCGGCAAGAGCAAAATAGACAGCGCGCGGCCCGCGCGGCAGCTCAGAACACCGAGGCAAGGCGCCTCGCTGCCGATCTCGCCCACCATCCGACCGCCGGTCCACTTGTCGCCATCCTCAGAGCACAAAGGGGAGGACCATACCGTGACCACGTCATCGAGGCCGCGCGCGCCTTCCTCAACGACAGCACCACGACTGATGCCGGTAGAGCCGCGCCGTGGGCTGCTGTGTGCTGGCTCAAGCGCGGAACGAAGTCGGACTACGACAGAGACCAGGAACCGCTCGCTGAAGGCGGTCAGGGCGCGGTCTACAGCGGCGTGCATAAACACATCCACATCCCCATTGCGCTGAAGCAACTGCGCTACGGCGATGAAGACGCCCTGCACCGCATGCGCCGCGAGATCTCCATCGGGCACCTCTACGGACAGCACCCGAACGTCATGCCGGTCCTGGATTCCGACTCAGACGGGCGGTGGTTCGTCATGCCGCTCGCGAACGGCAGTGCCGCCGGCCACGCAGAACGTCTACGGCGAGAAACAGGAGCCCTCCGGTACCTCGTCACAGCGGTCTGCGAAGGACTGCGCCGCCCACACATCGACGACAGGATCCACCGCGATATCAAGCCAGCCAACGTCCTGCTCCTCAACGGCACGTGGGTCGTAGCGGACTGGGGGCTAGGCCGACAACCCCGGGGAGAAACCAGTGTTCCGCGCCGAACTCGGACCGGCACCGGCTTCGGCTCTGAGGGATTCGCGGCGCCGGAGCTCTCGTCGGGAAACCCTCACAATGTGACGGCCGCCGCCGACATCTACAGCATCGGGCGGCTCATCGCAGCCATCCTGACCGGGGAACGACCGGAGCAGAACCTCCCACTGATGCCTGCCAGCGGACCATGGGTAGCCGTAGTAGCCGAGACGACCCTTCACAAGCCGACCGACCGGCCACAAAACGTGGACGAACTTCTCGGCCTGCTCAAGGACATCCCGTGACTGTTCCCTCGCCACCAGCTGAAAGGATTATGTTGTCGATGACGCGCATTGCGCTTGAGCCGTTCTACCTGCACCAGGACCAGGTTCAATCCCTCCTCGGAGAGTGGCGGACGGAGACTGCGCAAGCGCGGGCTGCCCGCAGAAGCGATCCCGAAGCAGCGCTGACCTACGTGCTCGCCGCCGAACTCGCCGAGGCGCTTTCCTCGTTGGGGGTCGGCGAACTGGCGAAGAGTGTCCTGGAGCGGGACCTACGTGCGGGGCAAGTCATCGGCACCGAGCTGGAGTTCGCCTTCCAGCGAGACCGGGAGCGCGACACCCCAGGCTTCAAGTCGGCCAGCTTCACCGCGGTGCTCGACGTGGGCGAGCCGGTGCGCGTCACTGGGACATTCAACGCGGCAAGAATCGCCAGCTCCTCCTCGTCCGGCAGCCTCACCGGGAACAGGCGGGTCTACATGATTGGGACGGTCAGCGACCTCAGCCCGAACCGAATCGAGCTCAGGCCCGTCTTCATAGGAATCAGGTCATTTGTTGATGATGACCTTGCCGCCGGAGGTCCAGTGCCGGGAGCGCGGATTTACCCCAGCGATATCGGCCAGTTCAGCGGGATCGACTTCGCCTCCCCCTTCACCGATACCGAGGCTGAGGCGGTGCTGCGAGTGCCGGAGGACACGGTGAAGCGTGCCTTTGCCGGGCTGATCGGCGAATCGTACGTTCCGAAGGACTGGGGTGGCGAGCGCTCCGACCTCTACACTTCACGAGTGTTCGCCCGCGGCCGCCAGATATCCGCCGCATGGCTGTTCAAAGGACCAGGTTTCCCTCGCGCGATGGACATCAAGGCCCTGGGGAAGAACGGTGACCAGATCGACCGGCTGTTCACCGAGCCCGCGGAGCTGCTCGTCCTGCAGCACTGTCATCAGATCAAGCCAAGTGTGGTCGGCATGATGGATGCATATGCCCACGACGCCCGACACCCTCGCTTCTACATGATCATCGACGGGGCGGATACCGGACGAATCCTGAGGTCTCTCGGTCTGCTCCCGGCAACCCCAGTGGGCTCGCTTCTGTAGATCCAACGGAACCGGAGCGCCATACCCCGTACGCGACCGGGCACTTGGAAAGCCGTTAGGCAGAAGGGACTGCCCCCGGGTTAGGTTGGCTCCTTCAACTGAGCTTCTCGCTAAGGCTCGGTTTTCGCGAAACGACGCGGTGAAGACACGAGAACATACGCCGCACCTGTCCGGCGGTCACGGGCTTGAGGCCCGATGACGGCATCGGGCATCCGACGCTGCGTTGGTGACCGATCATGCCAACACCGACTCAACACACCAGATCGCGTGAAACACTTAGCAATGTTGTAGCGATTTTCTGGAGCGAGGCTCGAAAGGCACCAAGCTGCTGATTCCACGAGATCTTAGGAGAGGCAGAAATGATCGGTAGGTTGACTGTCGATCGCGCTCGATCACAGTTCAGGCGCCTCGTTGCGGTGACCGTGTCCGTGCGTGGGCGGTGTCTATGAGCACGAAACGACCGAACAACGCGATCTGGAAGTTGATCGTTCCACAGGGCCGGTCACCGCGGGATCAGATAGCTTCTGTTGTGATGGCATATGACGAGCAAATCAGCGGTGATGCCAGCAAGATGCCGCTGCGGACGATCGCCACACAACAACTCGTCGACGGTGTTCATCTCGCGCTTTATGGCCGGCCGTGGTCAAGCGAAGGACTGCTTCCGCTGATTCGCGGTTTCCTCACAGACCCTGGCGATGCCGATTTCTTCCAGAACGAGGGCGCGGACGGTCTGCTCTTCATCTCGACGGCTACGTCGCTGTTCGTCATCACCTCGGGCGCCGGTTATCACATCATCACCGACTTTGTCGATTACGACTTTCCGTTCGAGACCGCTAAGCGACTGGTGTCCAACAGCTTCACCGCCGCGGACGTGCGCACGATGACCGGATCGATCCTGAGTCGCGCGGAGACCTACCGGCGCGTGTACACGATCGACCGTAGCGAGGCGATCGACGCCGTGTGGACCAAGTTGGTCGGAAAACTCGATGCCGAACTCCTGCCCGCCGATTGCCCGATCCGGGACATAATCAACCCGGCCAAACCGCCGGTGGTGGAGATCAAATCGTCGTTCGTCCTGCGACAGATGTTCGACCTGCCCGAGATCTGCCGGATCGTCCGATACCTGGAAGTTCTCCCGGAACCCACCGACGAGCAGCGCCGCAACCTGTCCTTTCTCGACAATCTCCACCTCGTCAAAGGTGACAAGCGGTTGCTGGACCGACTCACCGGCGAATTCGTCGACGGCATCCGCCGAGCTCTGCTGGCGGGCGAAGTCCCCGATATCGATGTGCAGGATCCCGCCGACGTCGGACAGTTCCTGACGGGGTCGGACTATCGGTTGGGTTCGGAGCCTCTCGGTGATGCCACTCCCGGAATCGCCGAGCTTCTACCGGCCCTTCACCGCGCAGTAAACGATGACCTCGCCAGCTGCGATGGATTCCGGACTGCATTCCTGAAACTCTCGTTCGGGTATCGAGCCGATGCGAATGGCGACGCCCCGCACGTTACCCATAAGCTCGTCGACTTCTTTCACGGACAGGTGGACCTGGACGGCTTCGCATATTTTCGTTTGAACAAGAAATGGTATCGAGGTATGGGAGATTACCTCGACAACCTCAAGCGCGACTTCGTAGACGAAGTCTTCCATGCCGACAAGCCCTTGTTTCTGGGTGCGGAAGTTCAATTTCTGCCGTGGAATGGAGGCGACGAAAATGCCTTCAACTTGAAACAAGCCGAGCAGCCGGATTTCTACTTCGGCGACCGGGTCTACGCCTGGGAGGGCCGCGGCAGGGTGGAGTTGTTCGACCTGATCAAGGTCGACGAAGGCAACAAGAAGCTGTACATCATCCATACGAAAAAGGACTTCAACGCCCCGATACGAGAAGCGTGTGCGCAGATTCTCCTTTCTGCGGACATGATAGCCCGCGATCGGGATAACAACAAAGAGGTTCTGCGGCGCTATTACGAGATGTCCTGGAGCAGGGTGGAGGTCAACGCTGGAGTTGATGTCGAGACTTTTCTTGGCTGGTTCGAATACGATTTGGTGTTCGTGGTTCTATGTTCCACCCTCCGTCCCTTTACCGCCGAAGAATTTACGAAGAACACACTTCATTCACATTTCGCGCGCCGTGAGATCCTGTCCGCGAAGGCCGAGATGAAGTCCCGTGGGCGTATATTCCGGCTGGCGCACACGATCCACGGGGCGTGATCGGAGTGGGCGGGTCGCACGCCCGATCCGGGGCGGTGGACACTGACTGCGGGGGGATCGATCGTCGATGGCACTGCCGTGACGGACCCACCGCGCACGCATACCGATGGTGGGTCGCCTGCAGATTCATTCGTACCCTTAGCTCCGCATGATTCCAGCAGTTCGAGGCTCGAAAGCCGGTCGTGGCAGCGTGGGTCCGACGTACCTTGCAGTGCCGCAGCAGCATTCAGCATCTCGTGCGCCGACATCGCGGAACGGCGACTGAGTCTGCCGGCGCGGGAAGACCGGTCGCGGGGCGAGCCCTACAACGGCGGACGGTTAGCTGACAACGAAGAATGGTCACTGCTGTCGACACCCGCACGCCCACGACAACGGCGCGGCGAACGGTGACCGTCGCATGGTCTCGATGCACGCTCTGCGTTCGTGCCGGGTCGGACATGTTTGGCGAAGCGTCAGGTTGGCTGCCCGTCGAAGTAGCTTCGCTCAGTGGCTCACAACCCGAGCTACCCCGATCTACTCTCAACTTTGCAGGAGTCGAGACGCCTGCTGGCGCAGGCGCTGAGGTTGGCGGAGCGGCGGCGGTCCGAACGACTCGCGGTGTTCCTGCGAGGAGCATGCCTTCGCAGTCTAGAGCAGCTTTTCACCTACCTTTTGGCCGCTGAGAAGGCTTATGCGGAAGCGACCGCGATTGCGGGAGCTGTGTTCCTGGTCGGGCGAGTTGTGTTCTAGCACAAGCGTCCGGATCCTCGCGAACGTCGGCTATGCACTGAATTAGTGAAGTGAGATCACGCGCGGTCGGAACTGTCCGCCGGTGCGTCTTGTCCTCGATGCACCATGTTCGGACTTGACCTGTTGGCCGCAACGGTCACGTTCAGATCGTTTCAGGCTTGAGCGACGCATGCTGGGCACTAAGTGTCACTCCAATATCCATGAGGGTCCGCTGGTGTGTGACAATAGCTTCAGCGATCCGCCCCGCCAGTTCATAGGTGCGCGCGAGGTTGTTGCTGGACGTGAGAGTTTCGGGGTGGGCAGGGCCCAGCACGCGCCTGTAGTCGGCTACGGTTCGCTCGTGTAGCGGGATCGCCTGGTCGAGTTGCCCTACCGAACTATAAGCATTTGCTAGATCATTGCGAGCCTTCAGTGTGTCCCGGTGGTCGGAGCCCAAGATCCGTTCAGCATCAGTGAGGTTGTGCTCGTAGAGGGCGATAGCCTCGGGGAGTCGGCCAGCTGATTCAACTGCACGGGCAAGGCTGCCGCGGACAGTTAGGTTGGTGGGATGGTCAAGGCCAAGAACCTCTTCCATATCGTTGAGGGTTCGCTCGTAGAGTGCGATTGCTGGTTCGAGGCGTCCTGCGGATCTGTAAGCGTTGGCGAGGTTGTTACATGTGGTGAGTGTGTTCACATGTCGGCGGCCCATGATTCGCTCGAAGTCGGTGAGGGTTCGCTCGTAGATGTTTATCGCATCATCGGACCGACCCACTGATTCATAGACGCCTGCGACATTGCCACGGGCGATGAGTGTTGTCGGGTGATAGTCGCCCAAAATCCGTTCGCGGTCAGCAAGGGTGCGCTCGTGGAGAGGGATCGCCTCGTCGAAGCGCCCGACTGATTCATAGGCACTCGCAAGATTGCCCCGAGAGAGGATCGTGTCCAGGTGATTCGGGCCAAGGATCCGTTCGCGGTCTGTAAAGGTTCGCTCGTACAGGTGGATTGCCTCCTCGAAGCGCCCGGCCGATTCATAGACGCTTGCGAGGTTGTTGCGAACCATAAGGGTATCGGGATGATCGATAGCTAGGGCCTGTTCGCGGCTCGCGAGGGTGCGTGTGTACAGGTGGATTGCCTCGTCGAAGCGCCCCGCCATCTCATAGACGTGGGCGAGGTTGCCTTGGGAAAGAAGAGTGTCCGGGTGTTCGAGGCCCGAGATTTGTTCGCGGTCTGCGAGTGTGCGTTCGTGCAGGCGAATCGCCTCGTCGAATCGCCCCGCTGAGCCGTAGGCATTTGCGAGATTATTACGGGCAGTGAGGATATAGCAATGGCCAGGTTCCAGGATCTGCTGGCAGCTCGTGAGATTGCGTTCGTAAAGTTTGATTGCTTCAACGAGTCGGCCGGTTGATTCGTATGCGGTAGCGAGATGGTTGCGAGAGTCAAGGGTGTTCAGATGGTCGAGGCCCAAGATCTGCTCGCGGTCGTTGAGAGTGCGCTGGTGCAGGTGGATTGCGTCGTCTAGCCGTCCTGCAGATGCATAGGCTCTGGCAAGGTTGTCGCGGAACGCGAGGGTATTGGGGTCGTCTAGGCCATGAAACTGCTCGGCAACAGTAACTGCGTCCTCAGCGATGGGTACTGCGCGGTCTGGGTTTGCGGCCTTGAGTAAATGACGTGTTGCCCAGAAGCGAAGGACCATCGCGTAGTTGCGCAGGTCGTCGCGGGCGTGGGTGGGAAGTGCACTAGCCCATATCGTTTCGATCTGGTCGACCAGATCGGCTCCTTCGCCTCGGCGAGCCCACGCCTGCTCATCATCAAAGAGGCGCGAACTTAGAAGCTCAAAAACCTGGCTGAGTAACCGGTCGCTGTTTCCAGTGTCGCGGGCGCGCTCAAGCAGCACGCGGGCAGTGAGCCGGTGCGCTAGAAGACGGTCGCCATGAGCGGACCAGGACAGTAGGCTGTGTTCGGCACAACGGTCGATCGCGTCGTCGACCAGTTCATCAAACGTGGGGCTGGAGTGGCGCAACAGGTCTCGTCGCACCCCGGTCGGTGCCAGCAGAGCGAACAAATCGAGCAACCAGACTACGACGGTATCGAGGTCAGAGTCATCGCTGGTGGCTTCGGCGGCGGTGATCGAAAGTGAGATCGCCTGATCGGCGCGCAGCGGATGATCAGTGCCAGCGTGTCGGCGTAGTGCCCGGGGTAAGGGCTGAGATCGCAGTCTGTGCAGGTAATCCGCGTAGGCCAGGCGTGGTCGGGCTGTGGTGATCGCAGCGGCTGCCGCCGCCAACGCTAATGGCAGGTGCCCGAGCTCTTCGGACAGTTCGGTCTCACCGGTTGGATCGTCAATGATCCCGGTCGCTGCCCTCAGGAATTCGTTTGCCTCACTGCTGTTATAGCCACCGATCTCGACAGCGGGGCAATCACCGAGTCGAGTCATCGCCTGTTTGGTGGTGGTGATCACGACACGAGTCCCGCCTCTGGTTGGCAGCACCGTCCGCAGTAGATCGGGGTCGGTAGCGTTGTCGAGGACCAGGAGATGCGGATCAAGGTGGTTATTGAGGTGATCACGCAACCGGTGCGCGGATGTGACTGGATTCCCGTCAGCCGCAGTGAGACCGAGCGTGTCCGCGATCTCGGCAAGACCAGTGTGCAGAGTGCCGGCACTTTCCGCATTGACCCACCCAACCAGTACACCTTTTTCCGTGTCGAGGACGTGGCGAGCATAGGCGGCGGCCAATTGAGTCTTACCCGTCCCGCGCATCCCGGTCACTATGGTTGCTTCCCGACTACGTGCCAGCCCTGAACTCAACGCGACGAGCTGGTTACGAAAGACAAAATGTGGTGGCTCGCGTGGAACCAGACCCACCACCTTCGCTGGGACACCAGTGGTCCCGGCGCTTTCATCGGGCGAGCTTTGGACCTTTCCTGTGCTAGCGGGTTGATTGACGGGGAGGCGTTCGGCATAGGCCTGAGCGCGTTGCCGCTTCCAGTGGGCTTGCGCCGTGCGGTCCCACGGCAATCCCACATCACGGTGCAGGCATTCCACAACCAGTAGGAAAGTCTTGTTCGTGCGGGGAATCGCGGGCTGGGGCTTGAGCCAGTCACTGATCGTCGATTCCGCCACTGTTGTGTGCTTCTGGTTCTTGATCCAGGTCGAAATCTCCTGTGCGGAAAGCCTTGACCGGCTACGCAGCGCGGCGATCTCTGCCGCGAACCGTGCCTGCTCCGATTCCTCTGCGCCACTAACCATGTCCTGCTCCGCCTCTGATGTCTGCTCCCGACCCGACGCCGACTCGGCCCGACCCGGATACACGAGAAACCCTCGGTGACATGGGCTTTCGTTCGGTATCGCTAGTTGCCCAACTTTACGGCATTGAACTGGCGCTGCTTCATACAAGAGCAACTCACCCAGCAGTCCGGTGCCCATCGTTCGTTGATGGCTTCCTCTGCACGGGGACACCCCACTAGCGAACGGACGAACGCCATGACCATCTCCACCATCACAACGCTGCGTATCCTGGCTGCTGTAATCATGATGCTCACGAGCCTGCTCGCCGGTACCGCGGCGGCGGCGATGTCCCGTCACGACGGCGAGGGCTGGATCGTGGCAATCCGGCAGGGCGAAAGAGCGCTGGCCGCAACGTTGACTGTGCTGGCCATCTTGTACGGCATTGTCATAGTGGCTCCGTGACGACTGCGGCGGATGGTCGCTCTGAGATCAATTCCCGCGACACCGAACAACCGTAGGTGGCCGACGTCCGTCCACCTGTCGTCGGTTCAGTTGCCGCTGAGCATGTTTCGTGCCTTCGTACGGCCACACTCCGCACCTAGGGTGGCCGGCAAGCTGTGCACCAGGCTTATCGACCTTGGGTATTTTGACGCTCGGCACATCGTGCTGCCAGACGAGCCGGCGCTTCCTGAACCCGAAGATATTGCAGGATACTGGCTGCTCGTCCGCGTGTTTAGGCAAGCCACTCGTTCGGCGCGACTGCGGCACTCGGGCCAAGGGCAAGTTTTGAGATGTTGTCTGCGAGCGTTTGGGCGCGACCGGCTGCGATCTTCTGGTAGCGCATAGCGGCCTGAGGTGTCTTATGTCGGAGTCGCTCCGTCACCTCGGGCAACGTGCCGCCGGCTTGTGCTGCGACGGTGCCGCCGGTGTGGCGGAGTTCCGCGGGGCGGAACCCCTTGCGGCCGATTTGTGCGCAGGCCTTGGTGAAGATCCGGCGGTAGATCCATTCGCGCATGGTGCCGCCGTTGTCCGGATCGGGGAACAGCAGAGCATTCGGTTTCTGGTCGACGTATTGGTCGAGATGCCGTTGGATTGCCGCGCGAATGTGCTGTGGGACTACGACTTCTCCGGTCGATCCGGCCTTGGGGCGGTCTACGACGATCTCGCGTTCGCGGTAGGTCGCCGCGTGCGAGATTGTCATCACTGAGCAATCGGCGTTGAAGCTTCTGCGGCGCAGTTCGAACGTTTCCGACGGGCGGAGACCGCACCACGCAGCGAGCAGGACCGATACTCTGAGCTCTTTGGGCATGGCGTTCGCAAGTGCTGAAATCTCTTGGGGTTGAAGCACTGTCGCGTCGTGGGCGGGTTGGATCGCGGTCGCGCCTTTGACGCGGCAGGGGTTCTTCTCGATGAGGTCGTCGTCTGCGGCGACGTTCATGACCATGCGGATCACTTCGTAGGCGCGTGCCCGGGCAGTCGGTACGTCGTCGGTCGCCTTGGTCTCAGGCTTGGCCTTCCGCCCTGTGGCGCGGATGCGTGAAACTCCCACGTACCAGTCGCGAACCATCTCAAGGGTGATGTCGGTGATCGGGATGTTCTCGAAGGTCGGGTTCAGGTGTGTTCGCAACAGATACCGGTACGAATCCTTGGTTCGTCGAGCCAGGGGCTTGCCTTGCCTCGACACCCGGGTCTCGATGACCTTCTCGGCGTACGCGCCGAACAGGATGGCGTCTGCTTCTGGCTCCGCTGCCTTGGCGGCACGCGCGGTGGGGGAAGTCCAGATGTCGAGGTCTATCAGCCGACGTTCCTCGGCGAGCCAGCCCTCGGCACGTTGTCTGGTGTCGAAGGTATGAGGCGCGATGTGGGTCGCGGTGTCCGGTCCGGTGTACCTGGCTTGCCATCGGCCGGAGGGAAGTTGCCGCGGAGCGCCGAAGCCCCGGCGGGTCGGCTTTGGCTTTCTAGGCGACATCGTGTTCTCCCGGGTTCGTAGGCGGTTCGAATCCGTGCCAGTTTCGTGCCAGATACGTGCCTAATAGTAGCCCTAGACAGCGCTCGGGTGCATAGTCTTGCCGATGTTATTTGACAACAAAATACCTGTTCAGAGCTATTTATGGCGCTGTCGAAGGAGGCTTCATGATCTGCCATCCAGCTGGTTCGATCCCAGCTGGGACCACAACACGAAAGCAGGCCAGAACCATATGGTTCTGGCCTGCTTTCGTGTCAGATCCATGCTCAGATGCGCGACCGAAGAAACGCACTCTCATCGGCCGACAGTCGACGATCCGAGCAATCGGGTCCAGCAGATGAGTCGCATCGTGCCCTCGACATTCGGTGACGACTCTGATCAGACTTCAGAGTTGCTAGGCATCGAGTAAGGGCGCGAACTGACCATCCGCAATTTTTCTCGGAATCGCCGAGCCTGTCGTCGAATCGCTGGACTGTTGGGGACTCACCGCTGCGATCGCCTCTTGGCAGTCGGTATCGGGGTGGCAGACCGCCTTGCCCACGAGAGCACTTGGAACGCCCGGCGGCTACAGCGGCGGCTGCCGTACAGGGCTGTGAGCAGCGTGGCGCTGCCGAGTGCAAGTGCCCCGATGATGAACACTGCGATCAACACTGGAGCCTGTGGCGTGTAGACCGCCATGAATGTCATTGACCCGCATCCTGCTGCCAAGGCCCTTGTCTGTGAAGCTCTTCCGTTCTTCATGTCCTGAATCAAAGGACCTTGCGGGCGATGTTCAGAAGTCTTCTCGGACACAGTCGTACATGAATCGCACACCCCTGTGGGCTGACCAGGTGCGAAGGGTTTACGCCAGATCGGTGGTATACCTGTGGATTCGGACATGATCGGTATGGGATGCATATGACTCCGCAACGCCCAGCTCGCTCGCGCGAGGACTTCAACGTGGCGCTCAACACCCTGATCACGATGGCGCGGCTGAATCCAAACTCGCTGTCCCAGAAAGTAACTGCTGTCGGGCGATCCACGATATACAGCTGGTTCCAAGGCACGCGCCTGCCGCAGAACGAGGACGAGTTTCTTGTCGTGGTGCACTACTGCCAGGCCAGAATCCGGGAGCAACGCTTAACGCAACCGGAGCCGACTGACGATCGTGGCTGGAGGCAACTACTTCGTGATGCGCGGATGAGTGAGCGGTTGGGTGGCTTTGATGAGCTGAGCAATGAACAGGCCCATGGCCGACACGGTCATGGCCGCACCATGTCCGAATGGGACCCCGTTACCCTTGGTGTGCACAAAGCTATCGGTGGAGTCGTCCCGAGCTATATCCCACGAGATCACGATGTCGTGCTACGGGCCGTCCTGGACCCAACCGTAACAAAAAACCGACTAGTTGTTCTTCGTGGAGGCTCATCCACTGGAAAGTCGTACAGTGCATATCGCGCTGTCTTGGAGTTACTTACGGACTGGACTGTGATTTACCCGCCTACTCCTGCGATGTTGAAGCGCCTCGTCGAGGCTGATCTTGAGCCGCGAACTGTCATATGGTTGAACGAGCTAAGCGAATTCACTGCGCCTGTCGGTGGAACCACTGCGCTGGAGGCGATAGTAGATATCCTAGAACGGGTCGGCTCCAGCTCGGTCTTTGTCATCACATCGGTATGGCCCGAGCGCTGGAAGAAATATTTGGAAGGTTCGGGCGGGAACGATCCAACTTACGCGGTACTTAGGCGGCTACTAATACCGCTTCCTGAGCTGGCAAATCGCTCCGTCCGGAGTATCGATCCGGCTAGCGGGGGTGTCGTGGACGTCGCTGAATATTTTAGCGCCGCAGAAATGTCGAGAGCGTGTGAGAGTTCTGACCCTATCCTCCAAGCGGCTGTCGAGTCTATTTCGCCCGGTGATCGTGCCCAGATAGCGCAGTATCTGGCTGGTGTTCCGGATCTGCTCGAACACTTCGAAGGTCCGGGAGCTGATCCGTATGGGCGAGCAGTCATTAGGGCAGCGGTTGATATCGCTCGTTTCCATGAGACCGTTACTCTCTCGTTGGATTTCTTGAGCGAGGCTGCCGTTGGATATCTCGATGACCGGGAACGAGCATTGGCTCCGGACAATTGGAACGATTGTGCAATTGACTACGCAACTACGGAACTAAAAGGAGCGGTTCGAGCACTGGAACCGGTGCCGCCGGAACGTGGGATCGGAATAGTTGGATATCGGTTGACCGACTATCTCGACCAGCATAGTGGAAGCGCTGTTTGGGGCAATAGTCCACCAGCGGAGTTCTGGTACGCAGCACTGGAGCATTTCGACGTGAAAGCGCTGAATCGTCTTGGAAATCAAGCAGTGCAAAAGGACCTGCTGCGCATTGGCGGACAGTTCTGGAAGAAGGGAATATCTGGTGGTGACGGGTCATCGGCGCTAAACCTGTTCGAGCTGATGCTTTTGATCCACCCGGACGATACAACTCCACACGAATGGATTGCAGGCCAGATTCCCGCTGATGGCTGGGCAATCGATGTATTGGAACGATTCTGGCAGACAGGGTCTCATGTTGCATTCGATAGCCTTGCTATTCGTCTGGCCCGTCACCTGCCATCGACCGAGGCACGTGCTGTCCCTGCACTATTGAACATATTGGTGAATGCTGGTGCTGCTGTACCCATAGGGGTCGTTCTTCGACATGACCTGGTTGGTATCGTCTCGCTGGAAGACTTGCATCTGATTCCCTTTTTTGAGCTCGGCGGTGTGCCGGCGCTCGGCGAATTTTTGGACGACTTGTGCCGAATTGGCGCCGCAGAACAGTCTGCTGCGATTGCGTATCGACTGGCACGCGAAGTCTCGTTTGAAAAACCCTATGACGTCGCCCGGGTTATCGATCTCCTCTGGGATCGAAATCGAGATGCAATAGCAGAATTGCTCAGAAGGAATCCCGCGAAGAACATATTGGCCGCAGGCTCTCATGGTTCTGCAGAGCTTCTCGTCAGTCTGTACAGAATAGGTGCCGGCTCCCAGGTTTCCGAATTTGCGAGCAGAGTATCGACCGAGATTGATCTTCGAGACTCGGATTTAGTATTTTCAGCCCTGCGCAGCCTTCATGTCACGGCATCTTTCGAGTGTATTGCAGTGCTTTTATCGAGAAGTCCTGCTGACAAGGTTTCTCTTCAATTTCCGTACAATTCGTTCGATCTTTTGAGATTCCTCGCTGAGTTCCATTCCTATGACACTCCAGGTGATCAGTTCGCCATCCTATCCGAGCGGATTGTGGCCGAAACTTCGATGAATGACCCAGGGATCGTTGCGAGTGTGCTCGCGGAGCTGCGGGAGCTTCAGGCATTCGGACTATTTGAAAAGTTCCTTGATCGAGATCCGATCGATCATGTCAGCATCGAAGATGCGCAAGGTATTGCGGAATTGCTAATGGAGCTGTTGACTGCAAGGAAGCATGATGAGATCGAGGAATGCTGCCGCCGGAGCATCGTAAATCTAGTGCAGCGAAATCCTGCAATGAATTGCTCCTTGGGTGGCTTGGATAATCCGAGGGAAACTCTGTCTCTCCTTTTTCGATCGCTGATAATGGCGAATTCTGACGTCAGCGTACTTTCTGATAGGATAACGGCGCATAAATTCCGAGACGGAAATCCTCTGGGGCAGATGGCTGCATATGTTGACAACCTCAGTAGGCAGTCATCGGTTGACTTCTCTACTTTGGTCTATTCGGGATATGTAAGGCGCGACAATGAACTCGGAATCGTCTGGGTGGGGCACTGGAGCAATTGGCTCTGGGGATGCGAGCCCGACAGAAGCAATTCCTCTGAGTGGAGTTGGTCGGATCTCTAGTCGGTGAGACCGATCGTCCTTGAGATGCCGATTTTAGGATTGCCGTTGGCCCGGGAAGCCGGGGGTCGATGAAGAACTGTCGGTCTCACTGCGGAAGTTCGAGTTCGGTTCAATGGCAGCATCGTCGGTTGCGCAGATCGTCGGGGGCGTCAAGTCTAGCTCCTATGCCACAAGTCAGTGCCTCGTCGAAAACTGCATTGCGGCAGCGTGACTGGAGTCGTCGAAGATATCAGGGTAGGGAATAGCTTGGGAGACTGTCGAACTGGGAGGGGCAATTGCTGCAGCACAGGGGTCCGGAAGCTGCGGGGCCGTGAAGAGCGCACCCGCACCGATGAGCAGGTCGGTCGCGTGCCGGTCAGTCTGTCGGATTCAACCAACCGCCGAGCCATGTGTAGATGTTGTGAACCGCCGCCTGTGCCATACGGGTCGGGTGGCCCGTGAACCCGTGCGGTGAGTCAGGGTAGACACGGAGATCCACATCCGCCCCGGCGGCGGATAATCGAGCGGCCATCGCCAAATTGTCCTGAAGCAGGATGTCTCGGTCGCCTACGACCATGAGGACCGGCGGCAGGCCGGACAGGTCGGCGTAGATCGGGGAGATGTCCGGGTGCGTGCGATCCGGAGCCGACCCGGCGTAGGTGTCGAGCCGGCCGAGAACCCGCCGACGGCGAGCTTCGTCGTGACGAAGCGGTCCTGTGCGTTCTCGACAAGCCAAAGCGCGGCGGTCTCGCAATCGTCCGGAGCGGCCGGCCAGGGATGTTCGGGGGCGAGGCGATAGTCCACGTTGACAACCGCGACGTCGAGGGCGTCGGCGAGGCGGCGGTTGGCGACGTCGCTGCCGCGGCCGAACCCATGTAGAAGCCGCCGCCGTGGAGTTCCAGGAACACGCCTTTCGGCGCGGCGTTCACCGGAGTGTGGATACGCAATGGGACGCTGCGTCCATCCGCGGTGACGAGTTCCTCCTCAGGCGGCGGACTCGCGAGGGCGGGCTCGGTAGCGCCGGCCCGCATCGCGCGCAGCTCTTCCGCACCATTGGGACCTCCTCCGGCCGTGCGCTTTTCGTAGAACGAGCGTGAGTCGTCAACCAAAGGCAAGAGGCGAGGATCGATCAGATTGGCGAGTCCGAGGTCCATGGATGATCACCGTACGGATTGCTGGGTTCCCCGGGATCGAGGCCCCTTCGACACGGCCGTTCGGCGGGCTCGCGTGACCGGTCCCGCAGTCGTGAGAGCGAACCACGGCAACGGACATGTCGACGGGCGGACCCCGAAGTCCGACGACGTAGCCCAGGGCGCTGATCAACCGAACTGAAGACCCGCCGCCACCAACGAACTGAGGGTGACCCCGAATACAGCGCGGAAGACATCGCTGAAGTGTGACGGCGAGGAGAACCCGGAATCGCTCGCGGCGCGGGAGAAGTCGCAGCCGCGAGATACCGCGCTTGCGGCATGCACTATCCGAGCCCACTGGATGTATCGCCGGTAGCTGGTCGAGGTCTGTTCGCCGAACAACCGCAGGAAGTGGGAAGTCGACAGACCCAGATCCGCCGCATGGGCCGCAGCGCGATGCGCCAGCGCCGGATCAGCTCGAATCAGACCGGCCACCAAAGGGATTCGTGCGTCGATCGGGCGACCGTCCGGCAGACTCGCCAATCCCAGCAAGGCATCGACGTCGACCGCCCTGCGGGAAACCGCGTCGACCAACAATTCTTCACGTGGGTGGCCGATTCCCATGGGCCCGTGCATATCCCGCAGACTCGCGAAATCTCGGGCGGACCGGTTCCCCGCCGGGTCGAAATAGCAGAGCAGCACGCAATCGCCGAGCGCATGAACCCGATGGGTCGTCCGCGCCGGAATCACCGCGCTGCCAACGGCGATATCCGGCAGTCCGTCGGCCTGCAAAACCACCGGCGCGTCCACACCAACGACGAGCTGCGCGGTCGCGGTGGAATGGAAGTCGCCCCTCGGTGGCGGACCCAGGTAGAGGCAGTGCCCGTCCCGCACCCATGCCATGGGGGTCACGATCGACCACATGTTTCTGGAAGCGCCCCACCACCCATGACTGTGACGATACGGGCGCGCCCGACACGGTGTCGTGCGCGGTGGGAGAGGCAGTGATGGTGTCCGAACCAGATGCGTTGCGCCGGTGGCACGACGGCGGCGAGATGATCGAACTGATTGTTCGCGGGGCACGGCGGCGGGTATTCGTCCGTGTCTCGGGCAGCGGGCCCGCGCTACTGCTGATGCACGGTTTTCCGGCGTCGTCGTTCGAATGGGCGGAGCTGGAACCGGAGTTGGCCCGGCGGCACACCGTCGTGGCCTTCGACTTCCTCGGCTACGGCGCGACCGAGAAACCGGCCGATCACCGGTACAGCATTTTCGAGCAGGCGGACTTGGTCGAAGCCCTGCTGACCAAGCTCGAAATCCAGGACACGTCGGTGGTTGCCTACGACTATGGCGCGATCGTCGCTACCGAGTTGGTGGCCCGCGCCGTCAAGACATTCACGCTCACGCGGTGTGTGCTCTTGAACCACGGGTTGTACGCCCGGCTGTACCGCCCGCGGCCCATTCAGAAGCTGACCCTCGTACCCGGCATCGGCAGATTGCTCGCATACGCGCTCAACGAGCGACTGTTCACTCGGTCGTGGAGCGAGGTGTTCTCGGCTTCGCACCCGTTGGACCCCGCCGTCGCGGCGCTGCACTACCGAGCATTGCGCACCGGCGCTCCCGGGCGGGACATTCACCGTCGCCTGCTGCGGTACATCCCGGAACGCGCGGCGAACCGTGAGCGCCTCGAAACCGCGATGGCCACCACCGAAGTTCCGCTTTCGTTTCTGTGGGGGATGCGAGATCCGGTCTCCGGCGCGGGGATCGCCACCGAACTGCGGCGCGAGCGACCCGATGTCGACTTGGTCGAATACGCCGACGCAGGTCATTGCCCGCACATAGAACTTCCCGACCGCGTCGCCGCGGACATCATTGCGCGGACGGCGCCTGCTCGACCCTGATGACCGGCCCCTGAACCACGAGACCAATTGCCGCTCAGGACAATCGCTCGGTCAGCCGCACGGTGACCTCATCCCCATCACCCTTCCCGATCTGCCGTCGAATAGCGGCGGCGACGGGAAGCTTGTGCGTGCCGTCCCCGAGCGCCATGAACGAGGAGGTGAATGCGACACCGTCCACCGTCCCTTTCACTTTGACCAACCCCCGGGTCCCGAATATGCGGGCCGAGTCGGGGAGTTGCACACACGTCCACGTGTCGCCCGCGCGAACCTTTCCGAGGACGGAGTTGAAGGTGATGTCCAGTGGTCCCGCTGCGGTGGTCATGATGCTCCTGTCGAGTTCGGCTCAGATGAATAGTCCGAGTACCGCGCCACTGATGACGAGCTTGAGGATCCAGTCGGACATGTGAACCAGTGCGGTCGGGACGGGAACGTTCTCGTGGACGATCGCGCCGCTGAGAATGGTCACCGGCAGAACCGCGACCAGCGCGCCCAGCGCGGCCCCGGATCCGACGCCGTGGCGGTCACCGGCGAGCAGCAACGCCGCCAGCACCGCGGCCGCGGCGAGCCCGCGCAGCATGACGAACGCGATCTGCGCTGGCATGCCGATCCCGGGGCGTGGAGTGCTCGTTCGCGAGATCAGCGCGGCCACGGGAGGTGTCGCGTACAGCATCGCGCTGACCAAGAACGAGATGATCGCTGCGGTTACCACGCCGGCGACGACGATCATGGCCACACTCCTTAGTACTGGATAGTACTAAAGTAGAATTCCTTCTGAGTACTGTCAAGTACTAAAATGCCCGTCATGAGTAGTGCACGCCGTGGCCGGCCGTCCGGGAAATCCGGCACCGAACTATTGGCCGTGGCCCGTGAAGTGTTCCTGGAATTCGGGTTCGCGGGCGCGTCGATGGACGAGATCTCCTCCCGCGCTGGGATTTCCAAGGCATCGCTCTACCGCGAGCACCCTTCCAAGGCCGGGCTGTTCGCCGCGGTCGTGCGGGACTGGGCGTCCGCCGGTCGTCACGCGATGCGGCCCGCGTTGGCCGCGCTCGAGTCCTCCGAGGACATCCGCGCGGGCCTACTCGCCTGGGCTCGAACGCTGCTGGCGGGCGTGCTCTCGCCGGTGGTGGTCGAAATGCGCCGCCTGGTCACCGCCGAAGCTGCCCGCAGACCCGAGATCGGGCAGACCTATCTGCACGAGAGCTGGGGAAGGAACATCGCCGATCTCGCAGCGACACTGCGCGCACTGGACGCCCGCGGAGTGCTGCGGATCGCCGACCCCGAGACGGCCGCCGAACAGCTCACCTGGCTGGTCTTGGGAGCGCCCCTGAACGCCCGGATGCTCGATGCCGACGCCCCGCCGCACGATGCGGTCGACGCGGCGATCGACTTGTTCCTGACCGCCTACAATCCCGTTGAGCTACGCCGGAGCTCGTGAGAGCTCGTGAAAGCCCGTTCGGGCACAGCGGCTTCCGGCCGACGGGCGACCCACACGGGAACCACCGAAGCAAGCATCGTGCGCGAACCTGGACGGAGGAGCCGTCGATGCCCTGTCCACAGCGGAGGGAACTTCGATGACCGAATCGAACGATTCCGCCGCGGTCACCGCGGCCGAACAGGAACGCCATCAAGCACCGGCGAGAATGCTCGCGGCCGCGAAGCCATACACCGAACCCGACTCGATTCCGAGCGGTCAGCTCACCTCGACGCGGTCAAACCAGGCTGCGAACCAGCACATCGAACGTCGGCGCGTCCGGCCGGTCAGGTCGCATGGTTCCTACTCTCCGCCAATCCCATCGCGAGTATCGGTCGTACGCGGGGCCGTTCTGTGGGTCGACCAGCAGAGTGCAGCGCGTCCGGGATGCTGACCCTCGGATCGGAGGCGTATCCGATCGAGGAGGCTCTACGGCTGTCGATTTTCGAACCCGCGTTCAGTGATGTGCGGAGTGGCCTTCAGTAGTTGTTACCGACACTGGCCGACGACTTCGTGAGGTTCGAATCTGGTTCTGCTCGGTGCGCCGCAGTGGCGTGCAGTCGTCCGGCTAGCTCGCCGGCCCTCTTGGGTCCATGGCAGGACCGGGTTCTGGTCAATCAATCGACGCGTGGAACCGCTGCTCGTGGTGGGAGACGCCAGGAGGCAACGGTGAGATGCCAGTGCACAGGGATTGCCTGCCCGGGGTGTGGTTTCACCTCCTTTGGGTGAGGTTCGTCCGAGGTCGGCGCGCCTACCGTTGTCATCGTCGGACGCCGACGAAACATCACTGTGTGCCCGGCTCGTGGGGTGCGGTGAGGGAGATGCAGGACAGCGGTGTGTGCGCCAACAGAATAGGGAGAACGACGATGCCACAGATCACGGTCACGTCCTTCGGGCATTCCACGCTCCGACTCGAACACGATGGTCTGGCCATCGTCATAGATCCCGGAGTGCTCGCTCCTGCCGCCGCGTTCGACGACGCGACCGCGTTCCTGATCACACACGATCACCCGGATCACATGAATGCCGAGCAGTTGGCGTCAGCGCTGGCTTCGAACCCGCAGAGCCTGGTGTGGGCTCCACCGGATGTCGTCGGCCACCTGGCCGATGCCGGCGTCGCATCCGAGCAGATCCGAATGGTCGAGAACGGTTCGGTGTTCGAAACCGCGGGATTGTCGATCGAGCCGATCTGTGGCGTACATGCGGAGATCCACCCGACGCTGCCGTCGCCGACGAATATCGGGTACGTGATCGACGGTCGCATGTTGCATCCTGGCGACGCGTTCCCTGCCCTACGTACCGGCATCGATATCGAGGTGTTGTTCCTGCCGGTGAGTGGTCCGTGGATGAATTTCGCCGACGCCATCGACTATGTCGCCGCATTGCGACCACGTGTCATCGTCCCGATCCACGACGGGGACCTCAATGAAGTCGGGTTGACCCTGACCGACCAGATGAGCGCGCTGCTGCCAGGTGAGGGCCGGTACCGGCGCCTGCGAATCGAGGAGCCCGTGTTGCTCTGAGTGCTCTGAGGCAGACATCGTGACATCCGGCGTTGCCGGAGATCGGGACCTCGTTCACTTCGACAGAGGAGACTGCAATGCCGACATCGCCACCGGATGGGTTTCCCGCACCGGATATGGTCCGGGCGGCCTACGATTCCGCCGACCTCACGCGAGCGATCACCTGCTACAAGCACTTCTTTCCCGCGGTATCGGGTATGGCCATTCTGCGGGGTTGCGCGGCGGTGGGGCTCGTGCCGAACCAGGTCTTCGGGACGATGGATACCCGTCCCGGGCAGATCGGGCTCACACTGAACTCCGACACCCCCTATGCACCGGTCATCCTCGATCTCGCCGTGGGCCCGATGATCATCGACATACCCGTCGGCGCGATTCTCGGGGCGGTCTTGAACGCGGATCAGTCCTGGATCGCCGACGTCGGCATCCCCGGCCCCGATCACGGAAACGGCGGCCGCTACCTGGTCCTGCCGCGCGAAAGTGAGCACATCGAGGTCGAGGGCGCGGTCACAGTGCGCGCGTCGACCCGGCACGTGCTGGCCGGCCTGCGCGCGGTCCCACTGGAGGGGAACCTGGATGCGGCGATCGCCCTGCTACGCCGTACCCGGGTCACTCCTTTGCACACCGTGCCCGGGTGGACCGAGCCGACGTGGGTCGACATGACCGGGTGCCCGCAGGACACCAGCCCGAACACGGTGCAGGGCACTGCACGCTTCTGGGAATTGCTGCGTGACTATCTCACCGACGAGGGCGCGAACGCGGCAGATCAGGTGTATGCCGCGCAATTGGCCGAACTCGGTATCACCGCGGGGACACCGATGCCCACCGACGACCGCACCCTGTCGCTGCTGGCGCGCGCGGCCGTTGACGCCGACGCTCAGATGCGGGTGCAGTCCCTGTCCGACCGTCGCGACGATCGCATCGCATGGTCCGACCGCCAATGGGAATGGGTGAGTCTGCGCCCGGAGAACGCGACCTTCGAGCGAGACGGAATCGGCGACGTCACCGCCCGCGAAACCTGGTTCTACCAGGCCATCGCCTCCTCACCGGCGATGTTCCGCCGCCGGGCCGGGGGCGGCTCGCTGTACTGGTTCTGCGCCCACGACAACATCGGCAGCTACCTCGACGGCGGAACGACCTACTCACTAACGCTGCCGCTTCCGGTACCGGCCGCGCTCTTCTGGAGCATTACCGTCTACGACGCGCGCACCCGCAGCCAGATCGACACCCCCCAGGGACACGCGGCACTGCGGTCACTATTCGAGCTGCGCGATCACCTCGACCACGACACAGTCACCGTGCATTTCGGTCCGACCGCGCCCACCGATCCCGAACAGCCATGGATCCAAACCATTCCCGGTGTGGGCTGGTTCGTGTACTTCCGTATCTACGGTCCCACCGAAGGCGCGTTCGACAACAGTTGGAAGCCAGGCGATTTCGAGCCTGCATCGCCGGCGGGCAGTGGTGGTCTCGACCGGATCCAGCCGGCGGATCCGGCGGGTCACCGAAGCTCGTGAGGGAGCCCGTACTCCCGCAGTCCTGCATTCGTGGCCGATCTCGCGGCAGATCACCGCCACCGACCGCTTCTGCTTGCTCAGATGCCGGGTCCGCAACACCCGGCGCACCAATCGCCTCCGTCTCCTGCGGCAACCGTGCACCACCACGGCCGCCAGAGGACCGGCGCGGCAACAGATCCGAAGCCACCCCTCGCCCGCACGCCAACGCGGGACCAGCGCATACCTGCCGCTGCGTCGCCCCCAACTCCGCGGCTGCCCGGTCAGCGGCCGCCACGCTGACGCGATCCGACACCGCCAGAGGACCAATCACCCGCGCGCCGTACCGCAACCTGCCATCGCGCCTCGTCTGCGTTCGGAACACCGCGCTCGGGCAACAACGAATCCCCGACCATCCCGCACCCCCGTGCTGAACACGAGTAGGCGCTGAAAGAACCGTACTGCCGAGCAGTTCGAGACACGCCGATGATCCACACACCCGTTCAGCCGCAGCAGAATCCGCAGACCAACGCTGAACGCGACTTCGAACAACGACAACGGTGCTCGACCATGGGTAAGGGAAGCGCCCTTATTCGATAGCCTTTTTCGATTCGGGGCGCAGGCTCATCGCCGCGCAGGCTGTGTAGCAAGGGGGTCTTGTGTCCCACACTTCACGTGAGCCAGTCGGTTGTGGTGCGCTCGAGCGGTGGTCTACTTCTCTTTCTTTTCCTTCTTGTCCGGCCGGTCGGGCTTGCTCTCCGGGTGATCTTCGATGCTGGGTCGGGCCCACCGTGAATTGCGGCCGTTGGCAACAGTGCATTCGAGTGGCGTGCCGTCCTTGGCCGAAGTTGGTCTATCTGTACCGGGATCACAGGGCTGACCGGCTTCGGGTGCCGGCCCTGCGGCGGTCACGTCGGCGCCCTGTGAGGTTGACCCCGGTGACATCGTTGTCGGCACCGAATCTTGCTCGGTTCCCTTGTACTGGTGCGAAATCCACGCGAGGGTACCGACCGTGGCAAGGACAGCGGTCGCCATCGTCAGCCACCTGAGAGGAGTGCCAGGTCGTTTCGCGGGTGGTGCTGCCCGTTCGGACCAGGGCCCGGTCTCGGTCTGCATCGCCGTCGTCATCACAGCGGTCGGGGGCGTGTTCGTCAGCGCGGTGCGGGCCGCGTTCGCGAAAGCGCCTGCGCTCGGGTAACGCTCGTTCGGATCCTTGGCCATGCCCCGTGCGATGACGTCATCCAACCCGGCGGGAATGCGGGGATTCACATGCGCGGCACGCGGGGGAGCTGTGTGGAGATGATCGTGTATCTGCTTGGCGGGTTCGGTGTTTCCGAACGGCTTGGCTCCGGTCAGGCATTCGTACAGGACACACGCCAGTGCGTAGATGTCCGAACGCGGGTCGGCTGTGCCATGGAAGCGTTCCGGTGCCATATAGGGCAGGGTGCCGATGGCCTGGCCGGTGGCGGTGATCGCGGTGTACCCGGTGTAGTGCGCGGTTCCGAAGTCGATGAGATAGACGAAGCCCGACGGGTGCACCACCGAATTCGCGGGTTTGATGTCGCGGTGGACGAGACCGGCCCGGTGGATGACATCGAGCGCCGCGGCCACCTGCGCGATGATGTCCACCGCCGCCATCGGGCTCATCGGCCCGCTGTCCCGCAACGTGACCGCAACGTCGACGCCTTCGATGTACTCCATATCGATGAAGAGCCGGCCATCGATGTCACCGAAGGTGTGGATAGTGACCAGATGTGGCCCGCGCAGGCGCGCCGCGATCCGCGCCTCCCTCTCGAACCGCTGCCGATACCCGGTGTCGGCGGCCAGCTCGGCGGGCAAAACCTTCAGGGCGACAACGCGATCGGTCTTCGTATCGTGTGCCTGCCACACCTGCCCCATCCCGCCCTCACCGAGCTTGCGTTCGAGACGGTATTGACCGAACCATGCCTGGCCCATCGACTGTGCTCCCTCACTCCGACCGTGCTGGGTCAGTACTACCCGATATAGAGGCGTCGGCCACCAATTGCGGCAAGCGAGGGATCCCCGGCGGTTCGGCGTAAGTCAGTTGCAGCAGTTGGGATACGTGACCGCGCTCGAGGCTGAGCGGGCTTTCCGTTGAACGCGGTGGAATACGTACATGCCGTTGGCGGTGCTGAGCATGGCAGGCGAAGGGCTGCTCGCCGATCGCGTCATCGCGGGTGCCGCGTTCCTCATAGCCGGGCCGGGTGTGTCGTTTAGCGCGGATTCGGTCCTGCGCGTCCGTGCACGCCTCGAGGCACGGGGGCTCGCCGAGTGTGTTCGCGATCGAGGGTTCTCAATTGTGGCGCCGCGTACTGTGCGAGATGGCCGCGGTGTTCGGACGCGCGGACGTGTTCACGCTTTGTGTACGTGACAGCACTGTTAGCGGTCGGAGGTCCCAGTGGAACGTGAAATCACCGCGCAGGTCGACCTCTGCCGACCCGACGGCGGGCTTAACCCGGCGGCGGTCGGGTGGACCCGGCAGCCGTTGCATCGGGCCAACCTGCGGGGCTGGGGGCGGTGTAAACGGTGGGAGTACTGGGGGATCATCACGCCGGGGCACATCGTCGGCATTGTCGTGTCCTCGCTGGATTACGCGGGGGTGCACGGGATTTACGTGCTGGACCGAACGACCGGCGAGGAGACCGTGCGGGACGCGGTGGTGCCGCTGGCCCGGGGCACGGTGATGGCCGAACGCAGTGGCGTGGGTGTGACATCCGCGCGTGGCGGCGGGGTCCAGATCGAACTGCGTGAGGATGAGACGGGCAGCGTTATCGAGGCCAGCGCCCGCGGCGTACATATATCGGTGCATGTGCCCCGCCCGCCCGGTCACGAGTCGCTGGGCGTGGTGGTGCCGTGGAGCGATCGGCGCTTCCAGTACACCGTCAAGGATGTCGGCCGGCCCGCGTCCGGGACGCTGACCCTCGGATCGCAGGTGTATCCGATCGAGGACGCTTTCGCGGTGCTCGACCACGGCCGGGGGAAGTGGCCGTACTCGATGACCTGGAACTGGGCGGCGGGCTCGCGGCCCGGACTGGGAATCCAGTTCGGCGGCAAGTGGACCGAGGGGACCGGCAGCACCGAGAACGCGATCATCGTCGACGGTCGCGTCCAGAAGATCGGCGACGAGCTGCGGTGGGAATACGACACCGCGAACTGGCTGTCGCCGTGGTCGATCACGGGGGAGGGGGTCGAGGTGGAGTTCCGGCCGTTCCACGAGCGAGTCGCGACCTCGAACCTGATCGTTGTCGCGGGCGAGACGCACCAGTGCTTCGGCCATTTCGCCGGCCGGGTGCGCGCGGACGCGGGGTGGCTGGACCTGTCAGGTGTCGTCGGTTGGGCGGAGGAGGCGCGCAACCGCTGGTGATCGACGCCGCGACGGCCTTCGGTCGCGGCTACGAGATTGCCGCCGCGACAGCGCTGATGAGCGTGCCGGCAACGGGTGTGGTGACAGCGGCGATTTCGCGCTGAGGGGCGGCGCCACCGGGCTCTCGACCACTGTCATCGGATCCTGCGGCGGACCCGCCCGGATCGATTGTGGCCCAACATAACTAGACACTCACGTGTCGTACTCCCCGCTGTCCCACGGTTCGGAGAACGCCATGCAGTTCCCGGGATGCAACTCGACCCACCACGGGTCGTCCTCCTCGTCACCGGGCCGGGCGATGAGCCCGAAGACCGTGCCGAACGCCTCGTGCTCGAAAGGCGCGACCTCGATGCGCGTGAAGGTCACCTCGCCCAGTTCCCGCAGGCGCTGCTTGTACAGCGCGGTCCGCCGGGCGTTGTCCATGGTCGCCCGCGGCCCGAACTCGTCGATCCGCGCCTCGGAAAAGGTTCCGTCCGCATCGAACAGGTACAGCGCGACGAACTCGTTGCCCTCGTCCAGCCCGCTCGGGGGCTCGAACGCCGAGGTGAGGAAGAACTGCCTGCCGTCGGCGGTCCTGCCGACGTGCTCGGCGTGATAGTCGTCGTGGTTGATCGCGATCAAAGCGGGCTTACCCATGGCGCGGACGGTATCTCGAGTGTTGGGGACTGTCAGCAGCTGTCGCGAGTACGGCCGCCGCAAACTGCGGTAGCGGCCGATGTCTTGCCCTGGACAGGGCCGGTTCGGGTGAATACTGTGCACGGTAATGTGATTCTTCTGGAATCAGAACGGCATTATCGTGTGCTCGGAGGTAGCAATGACCGTCGAAACCCTGCCGCTCCCGCAGGACTGGGACCAGATGACACCCGAGTGGATGACGGTCGCGCTCGCCGGACACCATGGCGATGCTCGGGTCGAGTCGGTCTCGGTCGATCTTCGTGATGACGGCACCAATCGCCGGGCGCGGCTCCGGCTGACCTACTCCTCCGGCTCCGGGCCCGCGACCGTGTTCGTGAAAGCGGCGGATCCGGATCACAAAGAGCTGATTCGAATGACCAGCGGCATGTTCCACGAACCTCGGCTGTACAACTCCGGAGTGCCGCTGCACCTGGAACATCCGCGGGTGTACACCGCGCTGATCGACGAGGCGGCCTACGACTTCGTCATGGTGATGGAGGACCTGTCGGCCCGGGGCGCGGATCCTCGCGACGCCACCCGTCCGCTGACTGTGGAGCAGGCGGCGTCCGGTGTTCGTGGCCTGGGGCGGATGCACGGAAAGTACTGGGGCTCCAGGGTTCTCGATCATCCGGATCTCGGTTGGCTCGAGCCGTTCGTGCCGTGGGACGGCATGGAGATAGCGCCGTTGCCCGCCGCCCTGGAACGACTCGGCCCCGATGCCGCGCCCGAGGTGCTGGAGCTGACCATCGGCGCGCTGATCGACGAGATCTGGAAGCCGTACATTCGCACGCTGACCACGACTCCGCAGACGCTGCTGCACGGCGATCCGCACATCGGCAACACGTACCTGCTCGAGGACGGACAGCTCGGGTTCCTCGATTGGCAGGTCGCCAGGCGGGGAAACTGGTCCCTGGATCTCGGCTATTTCCTGCAGGGCGCGCTCACGATCGAGGATCGCCGCCGCAGCGAGCGGGATCTGCTCGACATCTATCGGGACGCCCTGGCCCTGCCTGCGGCGGAGCTGCCCAGCCGCGAGGAGATTCTTCTCGGCTACCGTGCCTCGGTCGCACACGGCCTGACCCTGTGGCTGTGCACCGCGAGCGCGGGCGAGTTCTGGCAGCGGCCGGACATCGCTCTGGCTCTGGCGCAACGCTATTCGGCCGCCTATTCGGATCTGGACACCGCCGGCGCCATCGCCGAACTCACCCGCTGACAACCGCGAACTGGCTGGCGCCGTGGTCGATCACGGGGAAACGGTCACGAATCGTCGCGGAGAACCGCGGCGGCCGGGATCTTACCGGTGGGTGCGCACCCACGCGGTACGCCGAGAAGCCGGAACGCCGACAACGTTCGCGGGCGTGCGCAAGCCATCGACGCCGAGCCGCGATCTGGGCGGGATAACGGGCTGGATCGGGCCCTTGTTCGGGCGGCGTCGCGATCAAGGCTCTGGGCGAGCAGGCGCAGCCGTTCGATGAAGCCTTGCTCGGCGACCTCGTTCTGGAACACCAGCTGCTCGACCGTGCTTGACAGGTCGAGGCCTGGTCTTGATGACGAACGGCTTTCGGAGACTCGAGCAACCGGTGTCGCGCGAACGATTGTTACGCAAGGCAAGAGGCCTACCGGCGTCGTTTGCCCGCTGGGGGTGCTTCCACGGTGTCGCCGGTCCGATGCGCGTTTACGCGGGCTCCCGTGCCGTCCCCGCGAGCGGGAGACGGCTTCGCTGCGACGGCGACCAGATCGTCATAGGCTGCCTCGACGGTCGAGTTCGGCTTCGGGGGAGATGCTTGTATGGTCGCGAACAATTCTCGGACAGACGCGCATGCGCAAACAGGGGTGCGACAGCTGTTGCGCGGACTGCCGGTACTCAAAGGCGAAGCACCACAGTTCGATACGTCCGCAGCACCCGACGACCCGGCGGAGTTGTTCGTCGAATGGCTGAGGACCGCAGTCGAATCCGGCATCACCGAGCCGCACGCTATGACGCTGTCCACGGTGACCGAGGATGGATCGCCCTCGGCCCGCGTGCTGATCCTGAAGGATCTCGACAGTGCGGGTTGGCATTTCGCGGTGCAGGCGGAGAGCCGCAAGGGCCGCGAGCTCGCCGCCCGGCCGGTGGCGTCGTTGACCTTCTACTGGCCGCAACTGGTGCGGCAGGTCCGCGTTTCGGGTCCGGTGGTGGCCGACGACCGGGACATCGCGGAGGCGGACTTTCTCGCGCGGCCGATCGGTTCCCGGGCGATGGCGCTGACCGGGCGGCAGAGTCGGTCCATGGCCGACCCGGGTGAACTGGACGACGCACTGGCCATCGCCACGCTCGCCCTTGCGGGTTCGCCCGGTCATGTTCCCGCACAGTGGATCTCGTATGCGCTGCAGGCGACCGAGGTCGAGTTCTGGCAGGGTGATCCGGAGCGTCGTCACCACCGCCTCGTCTATTGCCTCGTGGGTGACGCGTGGTCGCGAAAGCGCCTGTGGCCCTGACCTATCACCTGATTGCACCGCCGGCAGACCTCGGAAAGGTGCACCTACGCATTCCGGTCGAGCGCGACGGCAACGGCACGCCTGTGTAGTCGCGAAGCGTTGTCAGCGGTCGCGCTCACGAGATGGGCGGCGAAGAGCGGCGCGGAATCGTGGGAGAACACGACGCGGGATTTCACTGACCGATACCCATCGGCTCCGAGCACAACCACCGCGGACCGGGCGCGGGGTACCGCGCACACGGTCGATAGAGGCGTTCAGGTCCGGGGGCGGAACAGTGCCAGTCGTTCCGGCGGCATGCCGGGGCCGGGCCGGGCGCTGATCTGTGCGGGATCGGCGACCGGGCCGCAGTGCGCGCAGGTGGTCTGGTGGGTGATCGCGTGGCCGCAGGTCGAGTGGGTGTACAGGATCGGGGCTTCGCCATCGGTGGCCCAGCGGTCGCCCCATTCGGTCAGGGCCACCAATGCGGGGGCGAGGGCGCGGCCTTTGTCGGTGAGCAGGTACTCGAACGCCTCGGGCTGGTCGCTGTATTTGTGCCGGTGCATGATTCGCGCGTCGACGAAGCCGTCGAGGCGGGCTTTGAGGATGTTTGGCGCCACGCCGAGCGAGCGCTGGAAGTCGCTGAATCGTGTGGTGCCCGCGAACATCGCATCGCGAATGATCAGCAAACTCCAGCGTTCGCCGATCAGTTCCAGTGCGCGTGCGATCGAGCACACCTGGGAGTCGTAGGTCCTTCCTAGCATGATTCCAGTCTAGCAAACCACTTGCGTGATGAAAGTTCGCTGGTTATCGTCGCTTGTGTGATGCAAGTGCGCAGTTGAGTCGCATTTTTCGGGAGACCGGGCTGGGCAATGCCGCCTATGCGCCGCGAACCTGTTTCTTCCACTGCAAAGGAGATTGCTATGTCCACCCTCCAAGTCGGCAGCATCCTGTTGGGAACCACTCGGCCGCAGGAATTGCGGGATTGGTATTGCCGGGTCCTGGCACCCGAGTACAGCGGTGAGGGCCCGTTCGATCTGGGCGGAGTGTTGCTGGTGATCGATCAACGCGACGATGTCAGCCCCGTCAATGGCGAACCCGGGCGCGTGATCGTGAACTTCCATGTCGAGAACTTCGACGCCGCGGCCGAACAACTGCGCGCTGCAGGTGTGGAATGGGTTGTGCCCGTAGTAGATCGGGCGATGGGTCGCTTCGGTACCTTCGCCGACCCGGACGGCAATCTGCTGCAGGTCATCGAATTCGCGCCGAACGCGCACGCCACAACCACGGCCTGAGTTCACTCCATCGGGGCCTCGTCTCCACGTGGGGGCGGGGCCCGGTGGATGTGTGCCGGCACGTGCCGAGCGCCGACGGTGGCATGCGGTCAGCCTTCGGACCGGCAGAACCGATGCGCGTGACTGCGACTGCGGCCGGTCACCGTGTGCGATCAACCTCCCCGGCCGGGGGAGATCGGTGTCGACCGGGTCGATGCCGGACACCTGGCGCCCCGCTCGCGAGCGCGACGGCGGCCCATCTGGGTGCCGACCGAGACGTTTGATCTGGAGATACGCGAGTACCCGCGTCGGTCTCGGCTGGTCTTCCCGACCTAGGCCCACTGCTGTTCGGCGTGCGCATCTGCCGCACGGGTGTCCGAACTCGGGGACGAGGAATCCCGCTGATCCGCTCCGCTCGAACATGCCAGCAGGAGAACGGATAAGCCGATACACGACGCGGGGACTCCGGCGTAACCCGAGATATGTCGCAGCGAGCGGGTACCGATAGGGCGTGCGTTCACACCGCCGCTCCAATCCTGTCCCGCAGTGGTGTCAGACCTCGAAGACCGGGAGCGGGAATTTCCCGTCGCGGATGTCCTGGTTCGGGCCGTACATGCGCAGGATGACGTAGCAGTCCTTCTCGGGGATGGGCAGGTAGTCGGGGTCGTCGGCGTGTGCGGCGGCGTCGGAGCCGAGTTCGAGTGCGTAGTAGCCGTCCGCGTCGGGGGTGAGGGTGCGGTCGCCGCGACTGTGGCGGTTGATGGCGTTGTGCGCCATGAGCCGGTTGTCGTTGCCGTAGACGGTGAACGACCAGAATTCGCTCACCGGGGGCGGCAGGAAGCGGGCACGGTAGGTCTTGCCGCCGGAGCCGTTGAGGGGCAGCCCGTCGGAGCCGGTGTCGATCTTCAGATACACCGATTCAACCGGGGGCAGCCCCCACTGGCCGAGGAAGGTGCCGATCGCGAAGGTGTCGCGAGGCGTGTGCTGTAGGTCCGCGCGGGTGCCGAGCAACTCCTCGGAGTTGGTCATTTGCGGGGCGAGTTCATGGATGCGTGCCATGCCGAGTCGTTCCCCGCGTTCGGCCGCTTCTCGTTGTTCGGGGGTGAAACTCGTTGCACCGGCGGATAACCCGATCTCCCGGTAGCGATCGAGCCAGTCGGCGTCGGCGACGGCCATGTTTCCCATCGTGAGCACGAAGCACACCCGCTCGAGCCAGTTCGTCGACGCCGGGTCCGGGTAGGCGCGGGTGATCGGATCCGGCGCCGGGGTGCCGAGGAAGTCCGACAGCGTCTGAAGAGTCCATCGATCCTGCAGATCCCGGGCGATGGCCAGATCGTCGCCGCCGATGGTCATGATCCGGCCCATGACCTTGATCAGGTCCGATTCCGACCGCACGACCTCGTCGACACCGGGCGGCGCCGTGCCCGCCCACGTGCTGCCGGCGAAGAGGAATCGCCCGCCCGCGGTGCCGCGGGTACGTGAGCCGATCATGGCGTTGGTGTAGTGGCCCAGGTCCATGGTGTGCAGGATCCAGTAGCGGCCCGCGTCGAAGTCGGGGACGGTGACCACCACGGGCTCGGCTCTGACGTCGAACCAGCCCTGCAGGTGCAGGGTGTCGTTGTTGATGGTCGGGTGCGCGGTGTAGGTGTCGTCGGCGAGATCGCGCAGCAATTGGAACCGATTCAGCTCGGCGCCCGGCTCGATGGTCGTCTCGTAGAGGAACTTGTACGCCTCGTCGATCGAGTATCCGTACAGGTAGGCGTCCCTGGCCAGATCGTCGGAAATCGCCACTCGATCACCTCTCGGTAGGACGTGACTGCTCGGCGGGCGCACCGCGGGTCGACCGGTCGCGGCGGCCTCCCATCACCGTGTCAGGCGCGAGCCGTGCCTGCCTCGTCCGATTCGGGTGAGATTCGTCCCGGCGAGCGACATCGCCCCCTCACCCGCGGCGGGTGGAGTGCCCGCGCAGGGATCGACGATAGGTTCGCGACGTCACTGTCGTGATTCACGCCGGAAAGTCGGTTGGTCCGCGAGCCTCGAGAACTCGGCGCCGACACTGCCCGGGCTACGCGTCGGCTCGCTCGCCGCCGTACAACCCCCAGCGGTCGAGTCCGCAATAGCGCAGCGCCACACGTGCTTCGGGGAAGTCCAGCGCTTCTGCCTCACCGGTGTACACCGCCAGCAGCGAGTCCGCTCCGCGCCACCAGGTATCGGCGAGGCCGCGCACCTCGCCGACCGGTTCGTAATCCCTCAGGTCGACATCGTCGATTTCATCGCCGGTCAGCTTGATGACCTGACGCGCGCAGGCGGCGGCGTGTGCGGCCAGCGCGAGCGATTCCACCCAGCCCTCGACCGTCGAATGCAGAGCCACCCATCCGGCCCGCTCCACCGCGATCCCGAACTCGCCGGCCGGGCCGATCATGAACGCATAGGGCACGCGGTCCGCTGGGTGCCGGCCTCGAACCACCATCCCTCGGCATCGGATTCGGGACTGTCGGGGTTGAAACAGCGTGGGCCGCCGTCGTATTGCGGTGCGGGCGGCAGATGCAGGCCACCCCATGTCGCCTGAAAGGCCGCCATCCGATCGATCAGTCCCGCCGGAACCCCACGCTCGAGCCACCACTGCCGATGGTCTTCCACCGGCCGGACCTCGACCTTGACCCCGTGCACGCCGACATACGAACGGGCCCGCGAGGTCAGGCCGTCGGGAAGGGCTTCGGCGGGACGCAGGATCACCCCGAGGAGGGTATGCGATGGATCGACTCCCGACCATCGCGAATGAACGAGGCTGCGCCCCATACGCAAATGCCGAGGAGTCCACCGCACGACCTCGACCCGAAACGCCGAAAGTATTCCAGCGGGGCCGGTGACCGTGCCTCATCTCGGCACGATCGACGATCTCGCCGCGGCGCCGAGCTCGGTGCGGCCGTGTCGGTCGTCTGCTCGTTGCTGTGCGTATGCGTGGCTCGCTATTCGAGCTGACCAGGTGCGTCCTAGGTAGGTAGGAGGCTTCGGATCGGCGGTTCGAGGGTCTCCGGGCAGCCTGCCTTTAGGTCGATATGCGCATCCACGCATTAGACCTCGGAGGGGTCCTGACCCGCTCGCAGTAGAGCGTGAAGACCGTCGACTGCCCTGAACGCCATCGGATGGCGTGAGCCCTCGAACCGGACCGTTCCCGATCGTTGACAGCCCCGCTCACCCGGTGGTTCCATGGTTGATAGCAGGGAGTTTGCGATGAGATCTTCCGACGTGAATCCGATCCCCACACACTCCTGCGACGTGTGCGTCGTCGGCGCCGGGATCGCGGGACTCAACGCCCTGTTCGTCGCGAGCCGATATCTGAGCCGCGATCAGAAGATCATTCTGGTGGACCGGCATCCGCGAGCCGGTGGGATGTGGGTCGACGCCTACCCGTACGTCCGGCTGCACCAGCCGCATCCACTCTTCACCGCGGGGGATATCAAGTGGACGATCCATGAGGACCGGTCCTACCTCGCGAGCAGGAGCGAGGTGCTGGAGCATTTCGCGCACTGCGTGCGGGTCATCGGGCAGCGGGTGCGCGTCGAGGAGTTCTACGGTTGTGACTACCTGTCGCACGAGGAGACCGACGGCGGCGTACGGGTCAGCTGCACCGGGCCGGACGGTCTACCGCTGGAGATCACGGCCACCAAGCTGATCAAAGCCTTCGGGGTGAACGTCGCCCCGTTGGACCCGTTGACCGTGTCGAGCACGCGAGTGCGGTCGGTGTCGCCGAACTACTGCGACGTGCGCGCCGGCGAGATCGCCGACAGCGACGCACCCGTCTGGATCGTCGGCGGCGGCAAGACCGCCATGGACACCGCGGCGGCGCTGATCGCGGCCTGCCCGAACCGGGACGTCAACCTGATCGCCGGGCCGGGGACCGTCTTCCTCCATCGCGATCGAATCGTGCCACCGGGTGCGCGCCGCTGGTGGGGCGGTGTCATGCCGAACCGTCTGTTCATGGACGTCGCAAGGCAATTCGACGGCACCAACGAAGCGGAGGTGCAGGACTGGCTGCTGGCCAACGTCGGGCTGTCGGTGACCCCGCAGGCGGACAACTTCTTCGCCGGGCTGCTGTCGGAAGCGGAGCAGCGGGCCATCCGGGCGGGACTGCACACCGTGGTCATGGGTCACCTGCGGGACGCGGTCGACGGTGCGGGCGGAGTCGATCTGGTGTTCCGCAACGGCGACACCGTCACGACTCCGGCGGGCAGCTGGATCGTGAACTGCACCGGCTACCTGCTGCACACCGACACCCCTTACGAACCGTACGTGTCGCCGGGCGGATCGGTGCTCTCGATTCAAACCCGTTCGGCGACATTCGGATTCCTCTCCTTCGGTGGATACTTCCTGACCCACTTGATGTTCCGGGACAAACTCCGGGAAGTGCCGCTGTACGCGGTGGACTCGGACGAGATGCGGGCCAGGACCCGCACCGCGGCTCCGCTCGCGTACGCCGCCCTGGCGCTGCATCTGCACAATCTGAGCCTGATCTACGACGCGCTCGGGGCGTCCGTGTTCCTGCGGTGCGGGCTCGATTTCGACCGCTGGTACCCGATGCACCGGCGCATGGCCGACACGGCGCACTTCGCACGGACGCATCGGCGCGACCGCGAACACAACCGGCGGACTCTGGAAACCATGGGTGAGCGGTTCGGTGTGCACTGCGGGCCGGTCGTCGGCGACTGAACGGGCCGGTTCGAGTTCGCTACTGCGCCAATGACTATGGCGGAGGGTGACCGCGTGTGATCAGGCCGGGGCCGGCCCGCCGTACACCGCCAGCGTGTTGTCGATGCACCGGGTGATGAACACGTCGTCGATCGGCTTGTCGCCGACGAGGAGGCGGAAGTACAGAGGGGCGGACATGGTTTCGATGACCTCACGGGGATCCTGCACGGCGGCCAGCTCCCCGCGTACCACGGCCCTGACGACGATCTGCGCGCTGCGTTCGAAACGATCGTTCCAGAACCGACGCCGTGCGGCATCCACCTCCGGATCGGAGGAGAGTGCGATCGCGGTTCCCACCAGGCGCGCGATCCCCGGGCGCGCCAGCAGCTGCGAAACCTGTTCGGCGAGTAGGCGAAGGTCGGTCCGGACCGCGCCGGTGTCGGGCATGGGGTTGCCGTCCTCGGCCAACTGCGCGATCGCGTCGGCTATCAGCGTGGTGCGCGTGCCCCAGCGCCGGTAGATCGTCGTCTCCGCGACGCCGGCGCGGGCGGCGACGTCCCCGATGGTCAGTCCTTCGATGCCGTGCTCGGCGACCTGTTCGAGGGTGGCCGCCAGCACCGATTCCCGTACGCGGGCCGATCGTCCGCCGGTGCGCTTTCGCGGCTGCGGGGATGCCACCGGCTGCTCGTCGTCGGTATCGCGATCGGGTTCGGCCATGGTCCAGTTCTACTCGACGGCGCTCCGGAACGGAGTGTGCGGTCAACGGGCACGCCCGACCGTCCCGCACACGTGGCGGTCAGCGCAGATACGCCGTGATCCAGTTGCCGAATTCGCAGGCGAGATGCCACCGGTGCTCGTTCACGTAGAGCGCCGGTAGCGCTGCGGGAAAGGCGACTTGGAGTCGGCCGCGGAAACCGCCCCCCGGCTCGTCGCGGAACTGATGGCGGACGCTGCCGATGATCTCGCCGTCGGCCAGGGCCGCGACGCCGGAGACGGCGAGGGGATAGGCCGGGTCCGCGGGGATCACCACCCGCGCGCGATCGTGGTAGTCGACGAAGAATTGGCTCGCGAGCACGGCGCCGCCGGTGACCTCGATGACTTCCTGCCTGCCATCGGGCAGCGTCGCGATGATGTAGTGATCCGGGCACGCGTCGGTCCAGACCGCCCGGTCGTCGGTGATGCGGGCGCGATCGAACCAGTCCAGGAAACCCTGCGCGGTGCCGTGCTCGCTGGCGATCTCGGTGACCGAGTACTGCCAGCGACCACCCGATGCGGCCGTGCCCGCGCGGGCCGCCGACTCCGAGGCGACGAGCTCACCGGCGAGGAGTTCACGCAACCCATCGGGGCCGATCGCCAGGCGCGCCCGGGCCAGTGTCGCCCGCGCGGCGGGAACGTCCTCGACGGTCACGCTCAGCCGAGCAAGCAGCGAATCCAGTTCGCTCGCAAGCAAACCGACGTAGTCCCTGCGCATCCGCGCCGCGGCGACCGACAGCCTGCGGCGTTCCCACTCGACAATCTTGATCTGGTCGATCACCGTGCCGTCGATGTAGGTACGCAGTCCCGTTGCCGGCGTTTCGGGAGTTGCGAAGCTGATGCCGGTTCCGGTGGCAACCGCCGCACCGGCCACGGCTGTCGCGCCCGCCGCCTGCGTCATGAAGCTTCTTCTGGTCAGCATTGACCGATCCTTTCGGGTGTCCGCCCGTTCGCGGCGCGGGTGGGCACGCGAGGAGCTGGTTCTTAACGCAACTAATACTTGCGTTAAGAACCAGCTTCTGTGATGCGCGTCCCCATGTCAATGGGTTCCGCATGATTAACGCCAGAATTGCTTGCGTTTACGCGCGTGGGATCTGTTCGGTCGATGTGCCGGCTTCCCCGGCCGCATCGTCACGCCGAACACGTCGAAGTCGGGCGCCGCCCGCCGCCCGCGGCGCATATGCTCACCCCATGACCCGTACCCCTCGGGACCCGGGTGTTTCCCTGGCCGCGCTGCTGGCCGCGTTCTCCTTCGCGATGGACCTCGGTCTGGGTCAGCCCATGGCGCACGTGCTGCGGTCGTGGCGGTTGGCGGCGCGGCTCGGAGAGCAGGTCGGGCTGGGCCCCGAGGAACGGTCGGACCTGTACTACACCGCGGTGCTGGCGTGGGCCGGGTGTGTGGCGGACGGACCCGAGGTCGCGGCATGGTTCGGCGACGACATCGCCTTTCGGTCGGACACCTACACCGTGGATCTGCGCGGGGTGAGCGGCGCGGCGTTCTTCCTGTCGCACGCGGGCTCCTCGGGGCCGATCGCGCAGCGCGTGCGCAAGACGGTGACGATCGCGGCGACGGGCGGCCGCGACATCGAGCGGGGGCTGATGGCGCACTGCTTGGCCACCTCCACCATGGCCGAACGGCTCGGATTGGACCCGGCGGTGGGGACTCGCTGCGGCAGTTCTTCGCGCGCTGGGACGGCAGGGGAGTGCCCGGCGGTATCGGCGGTGACCGAATCGGGCTGGGAATGCGGCTCTTTCATCTCGCCGATGTCGTCGAGGTCATGCATCGCACCGCCGGGATCGACGCCGCGATCGAGGTCGCCCGGGCGCGGCGCGGAACGCAGTTCGATCCGGTGGTGGTGGACGCCTTCTGCGCCTCGGCCCGTGAGCTGCTGGCGGACTCCGACATCGAACCCGACCACGAGGAACTCATCGCCGCCGATCCGGGTCTGCGGCGCGATCTCACCGGCGCGGAACTGGATTCGGCGCTCGAGGTGATCGCCGACTTCACCGATCTGCGTTCGCCGTACCGGGCCGGGCATTCGCGCGGGGTCGCCGATCTCGGCGGCCGGGCCGCGGCTGTGGCCGGGCTGCCCGACGCCGATATCACCCTGGTGCGGCACGCGGCGCTGCTGCACGACATCGGGCTGCACGGCGTCCCGGCCACCATCCTGGACAAGCCGGGAGCGCTGAGTGTGACCGAGCGCGAACGACTTCGGATGAATTCGTACTACACCGAGCGGGTCCTGGCTCGGCCCGCCGCGCTCGCCCGAATCGGGGCGGTCGCGGCGCTGGCGTACGAGCGCCTCGACGGGTCCGGGGCGCATCGCGGACTGACCGGGGCGGCGATTCCGATGACGGCCCGCCTCCTGGCGGCCGCGGATACCTACCGTGCGATGACCGAGCCGCGCGCTTATCGAGATGCCCTGCCGCCCAAAAAGATTCTCGCCGAGCTGCGTGCGGAGGTGCGCGGCGGCCGCCTCGACGCGACCGCCGTCGACGCGGTTCTCGAGGCGGCGGGTCAGCCCCGAGGCAGGCGCGGCTCGGGTCCGGATGGACTCACCCCGCGTGAGCTCGAGGTGCTCAGGCTGATCGCCCGGGGCGCCTCCACCCGTGAGGTCGCGCGCGTCCTGGGCATCGCGCCGAAAACCGCGGGCACCCATATCGAACGCATCTACCTCAAGACCCGATCCTCGAGTCGATCAACGGTCACGCTGTACGCGGTGCAGCACGGTCTGCTGGACACCCTCGTCGCCGATTCGTAGGGAGAACACCCGACGACACGGGGTCGGCTCGCGCCTAGCGTTCGATGCACGATCCGTTCTGCCCTCGTAACGGCAGTGCACGAAGTGAGGTTTCGCGATGCCGACGGCGTTCGGCGGAGCCGAGACCGGAGATGAGAATCATGCTTGATCTGGCTTCCAGGTTGACCGGCCTGCCGGAAATCCGCGGCCACGCGGCGTGGCCCGACCACGAATACGTCAAGGGCTGGGGCGTATTCGGGCTCCCCTTCGACAGCGGTCACGTCCTGGCCCTGCGCGTCTTCCCCGAGAACGATTTCGGCCCGTACAAAACCGTGTGGCACCGCGACCCCGAGGGCCGCTGGTCGATCTTCGTCGACGGCGACCGGCTCGAGACGGCCTGCCCGCGCTATTACGGAAGCGCCTGTGCCTATACGGGTTTCGCCTCGATCCGACTGGAGTGGACCGGCCCGGCAGCCCTGCGGATCACGGTCGATGAACCTGCGCTGGAGTAGACGTTGACCGCCCGTGAGACGTCGGCGCTGCGCGCGCTCAACGCGGTCGGTGGGCGGTTGCCGCTGGGCACCTGGCGCGTACCCGCCCTCGTGCGGGCCAGAGAGCGAATCGCCGCCGCGCTGGGCATGGGGCAATTGCGGATGGTGGGCACCATGCCCAGCGGGCACACCGGGATTCTCATGCCCGAGCGCATGTACCTGATCACCGAGTCGACGGCCACGCTCGACGGGCTGGACTTCGGAAGCCCGGCTCGCCTGGACGTGAACCCGGTCATCGGCGAGATAGCCCTGCCCGCCCGGGGCGTGCTCGCCATCGGCCAGGCGATGTGGGAAGCCCTCGACCCGCTGAACGACGGCTCGCGTACGGGAGATAGCGCGCGCGACAGCGAACCTCGATAACCCGGCGGCGATCCGGGTGACGATCGCCGTGAACAGCGGGCTGCTACCCTCGGCATCGTGCCCATCGCCGCTCGTCTCGCCCCCGGTTGCCGCCCGCGCGGCTGCCGCGCGCCGGCGCGCCGGGTGCATGGGCGGCGGGTGCGCTGGGTGATCGGCTCCGAGCCGGGCCAGGTCAATGGGATGCGATGGCTGTGCGCGCCACGCGTCGTGCGAGGTAACCGCTAGTCATCCGGCTGTTCACGGCCGGGTTCTTCGCTGCGCGTGTGCGCGTGTGTGCCGACCTCACCCAGCCATCGCACCGGACGATGTGTTCCGGCTCAGGAGCGACCACATGACCAGCCAATTCTTCATCCCTGCCCCGGAAAGGCAGAATCCCGGCGCCGCAGGATATTTCGGTGACTACGGCGGAAAGTTCATACCGGAGGCGCTCGTCGCCGCGGTGGAGGACGTCGCCGTCGAATACGACCGGGCCCTCGGCGATCCGGGGTTCGCCGCCGAGTTCTCGGAGCTGCTCGCCCACTACGCGGGGCGTCCGACAGCGCTGACCGAGGTGCCTCGCTTCGCCGAACATGCCGGGGGCGCAACGATTTTCCTCAAACGGGAGGATCTGAACCACACCGGATCGCACAAGATCAATAATGTGCTCGGGCAGGCACTGCTCACCAAACGGATGGGCAAGACGCGAGTCATCGCCGAGACCGGTGCGGGCTCGCACGGGGTGGCGACCGCGACAGCGTGCGCGCTGTTCGGCCTCGAATGCGTCGTGTACATGGGCGAAGTCGACATGCGGCGGCAGGCTCTCAACGTCGCTCGCATGACGATGCTGGGAGCCCGGGTCGTCCCGGTGACGTCCGGATCGCGCACCCTGAAGGACGCGATCAACGAGACGTTCCGGGACTGGGTCGCGAACGCCGACGACACCCACTACATCTTCGGGACGGTCGCCGGGCCGCATCCGTTCCCGGCGATGATTCGCGATTTCCAGCGCGTCATCGGCGTGGAGGCGCGCGGGCAGCTGCTCGAACGAACCGGACGATTGCCGGACGCCGCTGTGGCGTGCGTCGGCGGTGGGTCGAACGCCATCGGGCTTTTCCACCCCTTTCTCGACGATCCGTCGGTGCGGCTGATCGGATGTGAAGCCGCCGGGCACGGTATCGAGAGCGGGCGGCACGCGGCCACGCTGTCGGCCGGTGAGCCCGGCATTCTGCACGGTTCGCGGTCCTACGTGCTGCAGGACGACGAGGGTCAGATCACCGAGGCGCACTCGATCTCGGCCGGACTGGACTATCCGGGAATAGGACCCGAACACGCGTTCCTGCACGACAGCGGGCGCGGCGAGTACCGCCCGATCACCGACGACGCCGCGATGCGGGCACTGCGGTTGCTGTCGGCGACCGAGGGCATCATCCCGGCGATCGAGAGCGCGCACGCGCTGGCGGGCGCCCTGGACCTCGGCCGCGAGCTGGGGCCGGACGGCCTGATCCTGATCAGCCTGTCCGGACGCGGCGACAAGGACATGGATACCGCGATCGACTATTTCGGCCTGAACGCCGGGGCGACCGTATCGGAGGAGAACCGGTGACCGGGAACCTCACGCTGCTCGAAAACACCCTGGCCGCGGCGAAACGAGAGGGTCGCGCGGCGTTGATCGCCTACCTGCCCGCCGGGTTCCCGACCGTCGAGGGCGGCATCGCCGCGATGCGGGCGGTCCTCGACGCCGGTGCCGACATTCTCGAAGTCGGCCTACCGCACAGTGATCCGGTGCTGGACGGCCCGGTCATCCAGACCGCCGCGGATATCGCGCTGCGCTCCGGTACGCGGATCCGGGACGTGCTGCGCACCGTGCGCGAGGTCCATCGGGCCAGCGGCAAACCCGTTCTGGTGATGACGTACTGGAATCCCGTGTCGCGCTACGGGATAGAGCGCTTCGCCGCCGAACTCGCCGACGCGGGCGGGGCGGGCTGCATCCTGCCCGATCTGCCCGTCCAGGAGTCCGCCCGCTGGCGTGAACAGGCGGCCGCGCACGGCCTCGCCACCGTGTTCGTTGCCGCGCCGAGCACAACGAACGAGCGGCTGCGTGAAATAACCTCCGCCTGTTCGGGATTCGTCTACGCCGCAGCCCTGATGGGCGTGACCGGCACGCGGGAGTCGCCCGGGAGCTCGGCGGACACCCTGGTCCACCGTCTCCGCGCCACCACCGGCCTCCCGATCTGCGTGGGCATCGGCATCTCGACCCCCGCCCAGGCCACCGCGGTGGCGAGCTATGCCGACGGAGTCATCGTCGGCTCGGCGCTCGTCGCGGCGATGCTCGACGCGCCCGACGCCGACATCGGCCCGGAAGCGGCGCGAACGCTGACGACCTCGCTCGCGGGCGCGCTGCGAGCCTGATCGTCGATCGTTCCCGCCGGCCGGAGATCAGCCGACCTCCGCCGGCGGGGACATGCGCGGTTCCGCCCGATGGGTGGGGCCGCCTCGGGACCGAGGTCTCGATCGCGCCGGGCAGATCCGCGCCCAGCAGGAACGCCACCTCGACTTCCACACGCGGGCACAGGTGGTCCGCGGGTGCGGACCGGGCGATCGACAGCCCCCCGGCCACGCCCTCGCGCGGGACCCGCTGCGGAACAGGGCGAACCGTCCGCGGCTATCGCGTGGACGCCTCCAGCTCCAGCAGCGCTTCACCGCAGTACCGTGCCAGGCGCTGGATATGGGGGAGGTTTGTCGCGCAGGCGGTTACGCACAGGTTCAGGTTGCCCGCGTAGGACATCAGGGTGATGTTCAGGGCCTGACCGTCCAGGGGAATCGAGACCGCGTGCCATTCCTCCAGGGTCATGCCGTTGTAGTGCAGGGCATCGGGCGGTCCGGCGAGGTTGGAGACGACAACGTTGAACATGGGGGCTACCCGGCTTCCGATACCGAGTACCAGCCCGGCGCCGAACGGCGCCATCAGCAGTGCGGTGTAGGCCATCACGGCCGCGCCGGACATGGTGGCCATATGCTCCTTTGCCCGGACGGTCGAGGCGATGATCGCCGCACAGCGCTCGCGGGCATCGGCGACATCGGTGGCGAGGGTTACCAGCGCCATCGTCGTCGCGTTGCCCTCCGCGTCGTCACTGTCTCTGGGGCGGAACGACATCGGCATCCCGGCGACCAGTGCGGAGTCGGGCAGCTCGTCGATCTCGATCAGGTAGCGCCGGAGTCCGCCCGCACAGATTGCCAGGATGATGTCGTTCACCGTTCCGCCGCAGCGGGCCGCCAGCGCACTGATCCGGGCGAGTTCGACAGTGTGCGTGGCGATTCGGCGCTCCGCGGTGATCGGGCCGTTCAGGATCGAGCGGGGTGCGGTGAACGGCTCGACGAGTGGGTCGGCGGTCGCGGGCAGGCCCGGGAGGCTCCGCCGCGCCAGCGTGTCGACCATGCCGCCGTACATGCGGCCGATCGCGCGCAGCCCGGAAAGCTGTGCTCCCAGGGCGGTGAGGATATCGGAACCGGTTGCGGCGGTGGAGGTCCGATCGCCGGTCGGTCGCCGTCGCTCTGGTTCGCGGTACGCCCAGATCGCGGGGCGGCCGCGTTCGTGCGGGTCGCCCGACATCACCTTGCGCGCCAATCGGACGGTGGCGATCCCGTCGAGAAGGGCGTGATGCCCCTTCACATAGAGCCCGACCCGCCCGTCGCCGAGACCCTCGATGACATGCAGTTGCCAGAGTGGATGCGCGCGATCCATGCGGACGCCGTGCAGCCGCGAGACCAGCATGCCCAGCTCGCGCGCGCCCCCGGGTGCGGGCAGCACATGGCGCCGGACGTGGTAGTCGAGATCGGGCGAGTCGACCCGAGCCCAGCGCGGGACGATTCGCCCGAGTGCGCTGCTGTCGACCCGGCGGTCGAAGGGTGTTGTCGCGGTGGTGTGGGTTCTGAGCTCCTGGACCAGGTCCGACACGAACTCGGGTCCGGCGTCCGGCGGCAGCCGGAAGATGTCCAGGTGCGCGATGTTCATCAGATTGGTGTCGGATTCGCCCCACAGGAAGGCGATGTCCAGGGGGTTCAGCGCGGTGGTCGTCATTCGGCGGCGCCGGTCCGTTCCCGCTCGGCGGCCGAGGCGCTCTTCAACGCCTGATAGGTGACCGGCTGGCCCGCCACACCCCAACTGCCTTCGGGCACTTCACGAATGAGGGTCCAGACGTGCATGGCGTGGACGCTGTGCGGATCGAGTCCGGCGGCCGTGAGGACGGCGGTGTGGACGTCGCCGATCAAACCGGCCTTCCGGCGCTCGGACAACGCGCCCGCGGGGACGGTGATGTCGATCCGGAAGCGCGGGGCGCCGCCCGGGCGACCGCCCACCGCGAGCCGCTCCGCGGCGATCTCGTGCAGGTACACCCAGGTGACTTCGCGGAAGAACTCGGTATCGGGAGCGCCCTCCCAGCGCAGCAGGATCGTCGCGAGTTCGTCCAGCAGTGGCTGGGTTTTCGACGGTGCGATCGCACCCTCGACCACGGTCATATCGATTATCGGCATGGCGTTCTCCCCACTGACTATACTGATTGGTATAGCCAGTGAGGCTAGGTCCGCGTGGTTTTGCCTGTCAATAGGGCAGTTTGCCTGAGTTCTACCGCTGAACTACGCGAGATCCATCCGCCAGTTCTATATCGGACGGTATAGACTAATATCGATCGAAGATCGATCATTGGAGGTGCGGGTGGCGCAGCGTGGTGAGTCCAGGGACCGGATGCTGACCGGTGCGACCCTGCTGTTCCGGGAGCGAGGCGTCGCCGGCACCGCGCTCGCCGACATCATGGAACGCACCGGCGCGCCGCGCGGCTCGGTCTATCACCACTTCCCGGGTGGCAAAGCGCAATTGGCGGAAGAGGCCACCGACCTCGCGGGCCGGACGATGGGCCGGATGATCAGCGCGCTTCTGGCGGCCGAAGGCCCGGCCGGGGCCGTGACGGCCTTCGTGAAGTACTTTCGTGACCAGCTGCTCGAGACCGATTTCACCGCCGGCTGCCCGGTGGCCGCCGGCGGAATGTCGGGCCCCGACACCCCGGGCGCGCGCGAACGGGCCGGTGAGGCCTTCACCGAATGGGAGTCGACCCTCACCTCCGCGCTGTGGCAACACGGCCTCGAACGCGCGACCGCCGAGGAGTTGGCGACCACCGCGGTCGCGGCGATCGAAGGCGCCCTGATCATGGCCCGCGCCCAGCGCAGCACCCGCCCGCTCGACCGCATCGAGACCTTCATGCTCCGCCAGATCGCCGCCGAGAGCTGAGAGCCCCGCCGGTCGTGGGCTGCCGACGGGCAACGATCGGCGCCGGCGCCGAGAACTGACCGTCCTCGGTGCCGACGCCGATCAGGCTTCGGTCAGAAGCGTTCTATCTCATAGATTTTCGTGCCCTTCGAGTCCAGCACCGCGGCGTGGTTCGTATCGGAGAACTCGACGCGGTACTCGGCGCGATTGTCGCTCTGTGTCACGATCATCGTGTACCTGCCCTGAGTGTCGGGCCGGCTCGAGATGGTGCAGGTCATCGGGCCGCCGATGTCGAGCGGCCTGCCGTTGTTGTAGTAGAACCCGTCGCATTGGCCGCTGTTCGACGTGTACGTCTTGGTGCCGGTGCCATCGGAGGCTGTCCAGGTTCCCACGATTGTTTGCGAGTCCACCGAGGGGTCCCCCGGTCCGGGGTCGGCGGTAGTCGTGGGGTCTTGTGCGGCACTGAGCAATTGATCGACCGCTGCGCCCAGCAGGCCCAGCAGCGCGACAACGATCAGAAACGCCGCCAGGGGGTGACGTCTGGCCTGCTGGACTACCTTGTTCGAGATCTTGATCGAACCGTCGCCGGTCTGCCAAATCCCTTGGACGCCATAGTTATCACCTCCGGACGGCGGCGGGACGGCCGGTTGTTCCGGGGTGGCCGTTATCCGCTGCAGCTCGGCGGCGAAGCGATCGTCGCGTGTGATCGCGGCGTAGAGCGCACGTTCGGCTTCCGCCCGCGTCGCGTGCGACACGCCCCCGTTCGTCGCACGCGCCTCCGCCAGCAGCCGCTGGATCGCAACGTCACCACCGAGCTTCGACGCGACCGCATCGCGCACGCGCGTCACCGCGAGATCCAGGGCGTCGTCGGCGAGCCCGTTGATCTGCTGGCCTGCCCGGTTGGCCCTGCCCACCGCCCATGCGATCAGCATCATGACGACGACTTCCACGGTCATGCACTGCTCCCTTCTCGTACGGAGTGCCGGCCGAGTTCCTCGGGGCTCCGGTGTGTCAACTCCAGGTCCTGGAGTCCCAGTCGACCGCTTCGTCGATCGACTCGCTGCTGTTGCGCTTGGCCTTGCCGCCGGTTTCGCTGCTGAATCCGAAAGTGCCGCAGAAGGAGTCGACCTCCTTGCGCACCCCGATGGTGTTGGACGTGCTGAGCGTCTCCAGGTCGTGGTCGGACAGCAGGTCGTCGAGGGTGTCGTTCTGTTCCTCGTAGCTCATCGCGGCGAATTCGGAGCACGTCACGTCCTTGGGGTCCTTGCCGCACCCGGCGCCCGCCAGGATTGCCAAGGCGCAGATCGCGATCGGGAGAACCGATCGGAGCGCCGCCGGCCCGGTGCCGATGCGGGCGATCAATGCCCGAGTCCCGCGAACAGAATGATGCCGCCGAGGATGGGAAGTGCGTAGAACCAATCGGTCATGAAGTAGGACTTGCGCGAAAACGCGATGAATGCGCTGTATCCGATGGCAGCTATCCCCAGTAGCACTGCGACAACGGCGCCGGAACCGTAGAAATTGAATCCGGCGATACAGACCATGACTCCGAATACTGCGACGAACAACGCGTTGACGAATCGCATTGCTTTCCTCTCTGGATCGAGTCGCGGACCATAGCTGCCTGTCCTGCTATGGATTCCGCGGGTACGCACTCCATGCAACCGTGCGATCGCAGAGGTGGAAAGGTGGTTATGGTGTGTCCGGACAACGCCGGACGCCACCAAGAACGGACAAATTCGGCAACGGTCAGAAGTCGGTATCCGAGGGGTCGGCATCCATTCGATGCCGAATGGCCTCGACCGTTTCCCTTGTCCGCCGAGTATCGGGATGCTGCGGTCCGAGTACCTGTTCGCGATCGCGCAGCACCGCCAGAAGTTGGCGATGCGCGGCCGCGATCTCCCCGAGGTCGTGGCGAATCAAACCGTCCGAGTATCGAATAGCGAGCGTCGTCGGATGGGTGTCGCCGAACACGCGGCATCCGGCTGCCAGCACCACCGCGGACAGTTCCGCGGCCTCATCGGCGGATCCGTTGTTGCGCAGCAGATCTACGAGTGCGTGCCCACCGACGACGGTGCGCGGATGGTCGAGCCCGCGGACGCGGTGATTGGTCACCCACACCGACCGCATCTCGGCCTCGGCCTCGTCGATGCGGTCGAGTTCGCCCAGGGTCTCGGCGCGGTACTGCCGCGTGGTGAGCACGGCCGGATGCTCGCCGCCCAGTACTTCGCTGCGCAGCGTGATGATGTCGGCGTACATGTCCGCGGCCGCGGCGAAGTTCTCGCGTACCCGTTCGAGATCGGCCAGTCCATGGCGGGCGGTAAGTGTGTCGGGGTTGCGCTCCCCGAACAGCCGGCTGCGCGCGGCGTAGGTGGATCGCGCCAACTCGGCCGCTTCGTCGAGCTTGCGGGACTGGCGCAGGGTCCGGGCGAGGTAGTGCCGGGTGGTCAGGGTGTCGTGGTGCTCGGGGCCCAGCGTGCTGTGGCGTGCCGCGGCGACGTCCCGGTACAGCTGTTCGGCCTCGGCGTATCGGCCCTGGTCGTAGTACAGGCGCGCCAGGTTGTGTTCTATTTCCAAACGGGCCGCGTCGTTTTCGTCGATGCGTCCCGCGCAGCCCTTCAGCGCGATCGCGAACGCCGTCTCGGCCTGGGCCTGCTGCCCGGCCGCCCGCTGATAGGCCGCCGCACGACCGGCCAGGGTGATCACGGACCGGGTTGCCGACGTCTCGGCCTGCTGCAGTTCGAGCAGTCCGATCAACGCCGTGCAGTGTCCGGCAAGCCGTCGCCATCGGCCCCAGGACAACGGGTTCTCCACGTCGGCGCCGCGTACCGCCGCGTCGATCAGCTGGGTGATGACCGATAGGTACTCGTCGAGCCGGCGGTCGGCGCGCGCGCCCATCCGCGCGATGTCGCGGGCGAGCGGATGCAGATCCAGCATTTCGGGCTGGTCGCGGTCGGCCGCGGATTTGGTGACCAGTCCCAGACTTTCGAGCGCGTACACGGTCCGCCACAGCGAGCGGGTGGTCAGCGCCGGGAAGAGGGTGGATTTCGCCAGGGTGTCGGTGCGGAGCAACTCGGTGCACGGGATGGCGACGCTGCCCAGGCAGGCGAGCAGTTGCAGGAGCGCGCGGGCATGCACCAGCCCGCGACCGGCGAGCAGGTCGAGCGAGAAGTGGCAGCTCTGCGAGATCGACGCCTCATCGCCCCGGGCCGGTCGGCCGTTCTCGTCCGCGGTGAACAGTTCGGTCGATCCGCCGTGCGCGAGCGATTCCAGGTAGCCGCGATAGGTGCGCGGTTCCGCGTCGTCGCCGAGTTGTGCCGGCATGGCGCGGGATTCGAGCAGGAAGCGTCCGGCGAGCATCAGCGCCATCGGGTGGCCGCCGAGTCGGTCGGACAGGTCTCCGGCGTCCTCGGCCGACCCGGCGTCGGGGCCGGCCAGTTCGGTGAGGACCAGGCTTCCGGAGTCGCGGTGCAGGCCGTCGAGGCGGTGCAGCCCGAGCCAGGTGGGCGGGGCGACGCCCCAGGTCACGGGATCGCCGTCGCGGGTGGTGACGATGATCGTTCCGGTGGCGGGCCCGATCGGTCGCAACCAGCCCGTCCCGTCGGTCAGCCCGCGCCGGGGAATCGCGAGCGATTCCTGTGGGTCGTCGGCGTTGTCGAGGACCAGCAGCCAGCGCTGGGACAGCTCCGACAGCCGGTCCCACACGGTGTCGGTCAGACTGCAGCGCAGGAGTCTGTCCGCGGAGATGCCTATCCGGGCTGCCAGCGCGTACATGCCGGCGCTCGTGCTCGCCGAGTCGGTCGCCGTCAACCAGAACACCGAGATATCCTGCGCCAGCGCGATATCCGCGACAGCGAGGGCGACCGAACTCTTTCCGCTGCCGCCCAGTCCGTGCAGTACCTGCACGCGCGGGCCGGGCGCGCCTTCGACGACGCGCGCCAGTCGGGCAACCAGCTCGTCGCGGCCGCGCAGGGTGGGCTGTGCCCGTGATCGCTCCACCGGCGCCCTGGTCGAGACCGCGTGCACCGCGGCGGGATACGCGGCGGCGAGTGGGCTCGGGAATTCTTCGCGGCCGCTCGAGCGGCGTACGCGGCGCAGGGCCTCCAACCAGATCTCTATCTCTTCGGCTCGGTCGATGCCGAGGGCTCTCAGGATCCGGCTCATCAGGTCGGGTGGTTTGAGCGCGGGCAGGTGCTGTCCGGCGAAATATCCGCCCAGCGTGCTCGTCGGGACCCCGGCCTCCTTGGCCACGTCGCGGACACTGAGATTGCACTGTGCCCTGGCCAGTCGTAGTTCGAAGGCGAAGTCCTGGCGGGTGACGATGCTGTGCGGATCCGGCCGATCCCGCTCGAAGTGTTCCGGGTGCACGCGGTTGCGGGACATGGGAACTCCAAAACATACAAACTTGTGCTGATTGAAATAGCTATCGAAATATCGGATAGTGTTTCGGACCCTACGCGATGTCATCGAATCACGTTGTGTAATTGCGTCATTGCGCCCGCAGCTCACCTGTTGGTGCCCGGTGTGAGCAATTAGAAGACTGACCGGTTCAATAGGGAGTTCCGTTATCTCCTGAAGGGCAGCAGCATGCCCGCTCGGGTTCCGGAACTGACGTCGGCAGCGGCGAATCGCACGAAATCCTGGATCTTCTCGCCCGCCTCGATTCCCCGCAGCCTCCGCTCCTCGGCGTTGCCGGCCTGATGGATCAGGTCGATATGCTCGACGACCTCGGTCGCGATCGTGCGCAATCGAGGGTCGTCGGTCAGAATATGAAGTCGGGAAAGAACTTCGAAAACGGCGGCTCGGCAGGAGTGGGCGGCATCCACGGCGATTCTCGCCTCCACGCTGTCCGGCGCCAGCGATTGCCGATGCCAGCGGGTCAATTCACTCAGCCGATAGTGAATCGCCGCGCCGGTGAATCGGCTGTAGACGTCGAGCCGTTCCTGGTGGACGCGTTCGGTCAGCCGCCGCGCGGCCGCGCGGTCGGTTATCGAGCGCTGCATGTGGAAGGTCAGGATCGATCCGAGCAGGGTGGCCGACACGGTGACTACCGATGTCCACAGGGCGATCATGATCCGGGCCCCTCGGGTGTTCTCATCAGGGTGGTTCGCCCTCCTTCCAGGCGGCCATCTGCGGGAGTGGTTCGATCGACCCCTCGACGTCGAACGAAACCCGCTGTCCGGCTTGCTCATCGAGATCTACACCTCCATGAGACAGGCTCGATACGCCGGGTGGGCAGCACTCGAGCGGGGTCCGGACATCACCGGACACCGCGGTACGGGTGCCCGGGCGGCGTCAGCTCGTCGTCACGCGCAGATCTCCGAAGACCGCGTAGGCGTCTCCACCCGGCCGCAGGTTCGTGACCTCCAGCTTCAGTCGCAGCGCCTGCTCGATGCCGAGGTTGATCGGGACGGTGTCGCCGAGCGCGATCGCCTGCTCGAAGACGGGCACGTTGTCCACCAGGATTCTGAGCTTCATCGTCAGACCCGAGGGCGTCGCGTCGTTGCGGATGCCCAGCGTGCCGTCGAGGCGGAGGAATCTGCGGCCGAGGTCGTATTCGGTGAACGCGATGTCCTTGCCGTCCGGGGCGATCATGACCGAGCGGGTCAGGACCAGGTTGGACACCGCCGCCGTGCCTTCGTCGTATCGGTGGTAGTCGCCGCCGCTCAGTCGCTCCAGATCCTGCACGTAGGAGTCCGTGTTCAGCGCCGAATTGATCGGTGTGGAGGTGGGTGGCGACGTGGTGGTGCCCGAGGGCGGCGTGGTGCTTCGGGACGTGGTCGCGGGCACGGACGTCCTCTCCGGGGTCGCTACCGTCGTGGAAATCGTTGCCGCCGCGTTCGGTTCGTGCTTCGCCGTCCGCGAGACCGCGAATCCGATGCTTCCCGCGACGAGCACGACGCCGGTGACCGTGAGCGCGATCAGGGCTGTTCGCTTGTTCTTGGTGGCGCCCGCGAGTGCCGGAAGATCGGCGAAGACCGCGTCCAATTCCGGCTGCGTCAACGCCTTGGTGATGAGTTGATACCGCTCGTCGTATTCCGCGAGGTCGATGCGACCGGCCGAATGATGCTGCGACAGCGTGTCATAGGCGCGCTGGCGCTCGTAGGAGCCGATGCGCACCGGAGGCTTCTCGTTCCCGCCGTTCCCCCTCATGCGCGTGCCCGCATGATCCGGAAGTCGCCCAGCACGCATTCTCCGTAGCCGGGGCCGAGGAAGGTGAAGACCACGCGCAGACGGAGCGCGTTCGGCACCGGGATGTCCACCGGGACGGTGTTTCCCAGAGATAGATCGATTGTCTGCACGGGCTTGCCGTCGATCGAGAGCTCGGCCCGGCAGGTGAAGGTCGTCCGGCTCGCGTCGTGGACACCGGCTGTCGCGACGATCTTCGTCGCGGAGCGCCCGAGATCGTATTCGAAAGTGCACGGCCCCGATTCGTCGGCGCCGATGTCGCCGTCGCGCCCCGCCGAGAGCGAATGGTAGTTCGTCCGGCCGCTGAGGTGCATCGGGTCGGTGTCGGAGTGGAAGTAGAAGGAGTCGCATTCGTCCGAGACCGGGTCGTTCTCCACGACGTACTCGGACGGGCCGTCGGCGGCCTTCTTCGCCGCGGGGTGCTGCGCCGTCGAGAACTCCGCCTTCGTCAGGACCACGCCCCGGCTCTCACCGCAGCTGTCGGACTTCTCCGAATAACTGCGCACCGACAGCGTATTCACGCCGGTGACCTCGAGGATCACCTCCGCGGGCACGCCGAGCCGGGGCGTGACGACCGCGGCGCGGGCCTTGTCGAGGAAGAATTCGACCTGAACCTGGGTATCGGTGGCGCTCCGATCACCGGCCGCGATCTTCGCGGACAAGGTCGAAGAACCGGCCGGTACCCGGTAGTCGTAGACGGCTTCGTCGTAATTACCGCACGGGCCGACGTAGATCGCGCTGCCGACGGTGACGCCGTCGACCGTCGCCGCGTCGATGTCGGGGGACCTGTCACTCGTCGGCTTCATTCCCGAAAGCGCCACCGTCCGAGGGGATATCGTGGTGGTCGTTGCCGCACTGGTCGCCGAGGGACGTGTCGTCGTGCTCGAAGGTGTCGCCCCGCTCGACGGCGAATCGTCTGCACATCCGGTCGTGAGACCTGCGAAGAGAACAGCCGCTGCCAGTGCCGGCAGCAGGGTCGGGTATCGCACAGTGATCGAACTCCTCGGTCGAACTCCAGCCAAATGCAATTCATCAGACATGCGAGGCGGTACGACACGCCCGATCCGCGACGGGTCCGGACAAAGCCGGACGGTTCGGCGGGCGTCGAGGCGGTTACCGTGGCGACGGGATGAACGGAGCCGGTGGCGATCCGAGTGGACAGGGGAGTCCGCACGCGCCCACGTCCACCCCGTGTCCATCGATCGGAGGGCCACATGACCGAGCTGTACCGCGGACTCGACCCGGAGCTGTGCCGGGGCCTGGACCGAGAGGTGGCCGAGGTGCTCGCCGCCTGGGCCGAGCTACATCGGCGGCACTACGTGCTCGATCGGTGGCTGGTCAACGGACGCAGCCGGCAGGCGGTCGCCGTGGTCAGCGAGACGGACACGCGGGATGCGCGAAACCCCCGGACGACCATGCTCGTGCTGAAAGTTCTTTCCAGCCCCAGCGATTCGGTGCAGACCATCGAGTACGCGCGCCATCACCAGGCCGAATCGGAGCGGCCGGACTTCGCGCGTCGGCACCTGAGTACGTTCGTCCACGATGCCGTGCCGGTTTCGGCGCGGCAGTGGATCACCTTCCAGCGGATCGCCGCGAACAACCTGGAGAACACCGAGGTCCTGACCGTCCTGCTGCGGCGCATGCTGCATCCGGAAGAGCGGGTGGACACGCCGAAGCATCGCGAGATCGTGTGCCGCCCGGAGACATTCGTCGACGCCTGCCGCTCGATCGTGGCGGGAGTGCTCGGGGACTGGGCCGGAGCGCCGTTCATCCCGCCGGCCGCGGGGTGGGACCTGAAGACGTTCTTCGGCTGGCATCTGTTCGATCAACTGGAACCCGGTGGGCGCCTTGCCGGATGGGCGAGCGACCACGACACCGAACTGATCCGCGTCGAGGGGGAGCCCGGCCCGCTGCCGAACCCGTTCGCGGTGGCGCGGGGCCGCGTGCTCGCCGATGCCCGGATTCGGCCGGTGGTGGGACGCAGTCACGGTGATCTGCACACCGACAACGCGCTGGTGCGCGTCCGGCCGCAGGTCGATACCGATGACTGGTTCCTCATCGACACCGCGCTCTACGACAGCGTCGGCCCCTTGACCAGGGATCCGGTTCATCTGCTGCTGTACGTCATCGCGCGATCCATGGGGGATATCGCCCCGTCGCAACAGGGAGCTCTGATCGATTTGCTGCTCGACCCGATCGACGGACCCTCTCACCTGGTGCCCACCTGGCTGGCCGACCTCGTTCGCGGTGTCGGCGCCGAAAGCGGTGCGTGGGTGGAGCGGTCCGGGCTGGCGCACCTGTGGCGTGAACAGACGTATCTGTCGCTGGCAGCGTGCGCGATGCTGTTCCTGGGCCGGACATCGACGCGCGATCAGGACAAGTCGTGGTTCCTGCGTCTCGCGGCTCGGGCCGTCGCCCGGTTCGCTGCGGAGCGCGGTGTGTCCGTCGAGGGGACCACCGGCGATTCGGCTCCCCAGGTGGTCCGGGCTGCGAACGCGGCGAAACCGGCTGTGCCGCAGTCTGATCCAGAGGTCGAATCCGAACCTGAGGCGCGCGAGAAGAAGCCGCGCCGACAGGCGCGCGGAGCCGAGCAGCCCAAGTACGCAGTCAAGATACGCGAGAGCAAGGGCAGTCTGATCGGTGACGATGGCCGCCAGATCAACAAGTTCTAGGGAATTCGCTACTGCGGCATGATCGTCACCGTGAACGGCGGGCCGGACACGGTGATGGTCTCGCACGAGCCGTCGAATCTGAACTTCGTACGGTCGCCCCACGGGATCGCTACCACCGGGCCCTCGCAGCGATAGGTGGAAGACATGGCTTCCCCCGAGCCTCGCACGGTGATTCGGCAATCCAGGCTCACCGATGTGCCGAGGCTGTTCGGCAGTGTGCAATCGGTAGCGGTGGACACGTACTGCTCGGCGTCCTCGTAGTGGAAGACGAAGCCGGCCGTGGTCTGGGTCATGGTGCCGGTCATGCTGTACACGTCGCTCACGTTCGAGTTCGAGTTCATCACCCACACTCCGGACAGGTCCAGCGGCCCCGCCGGTGCGGCCCGAGTTGTCGCCCGTGGCGTTGACGGGGCGACGGTTGTCGGTGTGGTCGTCGCGGCTCCGGGAGTGGGCCACTCGGGATGGTCCGCGTCGCCTGCGCCCGTCGTACCCACCGGCCGGTCGAACGGATTGCCGGTTCCCGTGTCGATCAGGGTGATCACCGTGAGGGATATCCCCGGTGAGACCGCCCCGACGAGTTTGGGATCGAACCCGCTCCACGGCGTGTTGGTGAATGTCGGCGAATGCGGAAGTGCCGCCGCAAGAGTCAGCGGCGACCCACTGAGGCTGCGGAACCTCGGCACCCCGTGTGAGTCCACGAGCACCGCGGTGCCCGCCTGCAGGATCGACTGACGTCCCGCGGCGCGGCCGTCCACCAGGGTGTAGTTGGTCACCCGCAGATCGATGCGCAGCAGTACGGGCGTCAGTTCGCGCAGATAGGCCACGAGGCCCGGCCCGTCGATCTGCTTACCCCGTGACCAGGTGAAGGTGCCGTCGCTGCCGAAAGCCTGTGCGGCACTGCTCGCTTCGGCAGGGTGGGCGGCGTAGAACTCGATCAGCTCGTCGCGGTCGGTCAATGGTTGATCGCGTGGCGCACTGTAGAGGCCGGCCAGGTCGCCCGAATAGGGTTTCGCGGCGGCGGATCCGCCGGCGCTCTGCTGTTCGAAGACCGGCTGCGGACCGTCGGGACGATAGACCCGGGGCGGCACGGGCATGAACGGATTGGCGCCCTGCTGGGTGTTCGGCTCGCGGATTCGAATCATGGTGTGCCGGTGCTTCATCGCGGGGGACTCGGGACCGACCCGCACAGCACCCCGGGACGTCCCCACGCGTTGCTCGCCTCTGTCATGCGCCGGGTGTCCATCAGGGTCAGCTGGTTGACCCCGGTGATATTCACCCGTATTTCGGTCGCCGGATCGTTCGGGCCGAGTTCGACGGAGCGTAATTCCCGGCCGTCCCCGATCACGACGAACCGCCCGGTGCCGCCGCCCGCGGATGTGGTGTTCTTGCCGACCCAGGCGCGAAACTCGGTGCATTTACTACTGATTGCCCATATCGCCCTGTTGTTCGGGTCGGTCGCGCTGGATTGATAACTGCCGACGATGCCCGCGGGGTAGGAATTCGCACCGATCTGCACAGGATCGATGGGCGTGAAGCCGTTGTTCCAGATGATGGACTTCAAGGTGGTCAGGTCGTACCAGATCGGCGGGGCGGCCGGGGTTGTCGTCTCGCCGGAAGGACCGGGCACGCCCTCCGCGGCGGTCGTCGTCGCGACCGAATTCGCTTGCGGTGGTCCTTCTTTGCCGTGCGCCGAAGAGTCGAGACCGCGGTTGAGCCACCACAGGCCGAGCACGCCCACCACCATAAGCGACACGGCCGCGGCCACGCTCAGCCCGTAAACGTTGACCTGGGTGTTGCCTTCCCCGATCACCGGTCCCTTGGCATCTCGCAGACGCACCCGATAGTTCCGATCATCTTTCGCAGACCCGGGTGGGTCGGGTTTTCTGCTCACTGCGCCGCCACTCTGCTCCCGATAGACATGGATTGGATCGGTACCGGATTATGGACCGCCCGCGAGGGACGCGGGAACGAATCAGCGCCTGCCCGACCGATATTCGAGTACGGGTTTGTCCGACCGCGTACGAACCTCGCGGAGACGCCTCTCGTAGCATGTCCGAAATGCGTAGGTGGATGGTGGTGCTCTCGGCACTGCTCGTGTCGGGGTGCGGGTTGTTCGGGCCGGACGAGCTCAGCGGCGGGGACGTAGCCGAGGAGGTCGGGCAATTCTTTCGGTCGGCCTCAGGAGACGATGCGAAGAGCCTGAAGTGCGAGGCCGTCGACGCCGAGGTCGGCGCGAAGACGAAGTGCACCGCCATCGATCGATACGACGAGAAGTGGGGGATGACCGCCGTCGTGAAAACCGTTGACGGCACCAGGATCATGTTCGGCACCACATTCGACGACGAGCTCGCGGACAACGTCGAGGTGCAGAAGTCCCTGGCGTCGGCTTTGAAGAAAAAGACCGGCCGTGAAGTGGGAAACGTGCAGTGCGCGGGTATTCAGAAGCTCGAGCCCTATGCCGAGCGCACCTGTACGGTCATCGAATCCAACGGTGCGCGCTGGGAGGTCGATGCCAACCTCTCCAGCCTGAGCGGCGTCGTGTCGGTCACGTTCAAAGACACGCTGCTGTACGCGCAGTCGGTCGAGAACGTCGTAGCGAGCCTGGCCCACAACCTCTCTCGGCACTACGGCTTCGCCTCGATGACCGACCTGAGAAGCTTCATGGCGAGCAAGGGCAGCTGCCCGAACATGTTGCGCGGCAACCCCGGCGACACCATCCACTGCCAAGCCATCCTCGCGGACAACAGCACCGCCGCCGTCACGGTCCGCGCCACCAAGTCCGAGGAGGGCAGGATCTACTTCGAGCTCTTCCCCGACAACGACCCGGATCTCAGCATGAGCGGCTGGCAGTTGGCCGACCCGAGCTGACCCGAATACGCTGTCGGTCAGACCGCAACTTGTCTGAGGAGTCAGCATGAGCGCCCAGCCGCACGGCACTACCGGCGATCCGTATCTCACCCCGCACGCGTCGTCGTCGGCGCTGGTGCTCATCGATGTGCAACGGGACTTCTATGACGATGACGCCCCGGCCCGGATCGAGGGCACCGCGGCCGCGCTGCCCGCGATGACCGAACTCGTGAATCTGTTTCGCCGCCGCGGCCGGCCGATCGTGCACGTCGTGCGGCTGTACCGCCGTGACGGCTCGAACGTCGACGTGGTGCGCCGCCACGCGGTCGAGTCGGGAGCCGAGATCGCCGCGCCGGGATCGGAGGGTTCGCAGATCGCGCCGGAATTGTTGCCGGGGCCGGTGGAGTTGGATCCCGAGCGGCTGTTGGCGGGGCAGTTCCAGGCTGTCGGGCCGGGCGAACACGTGATGTACAAATCGCGGTGGGGCGCGTTCTATGACACGGGTCTGGAAGAACATCTGCGCGCGGGTGGGATCGACACCGTCGTGTTCGCGGGCTGCAACTTCCCCAACTGCCCGCGCACCTCGATCTACGAGGCGTCCGAGCGCGACTTCCGGATCGTGCTCGTGTCCGATGCGATCTCCGGGCTCTATCCACGCGGCGCCGACGAGTGCCGCGCGATCGGGGTGCGGCTTCGCACGGTTGCCGAGACCGCGGCCTGGATCGAAGCGGGGGACCTCGGCTCGATCGATCACGATCCCGCGGTGTCGTCGCTGTTCAGGGCCTGAATTCGGTTCGGGTCGGAGCCGTGGGATCAGCACGGCCCGGCGTAGGGTCGGGCCATGCGACTGAGCACTCGAAACCAACTCGATGGAACCGTCATCGCGGTCACCCGCGGCGAGGCCATGGCTGTCATCCGCGTCCGGCTCACCGGCGGTGACGAGGTGACGTCCTCGATCACCCGTGCCGCCGCCGACGATCTCGAACTTGCCGAGGGGTCGGTGGTCAAGGTGCTGATCAAGTCCACTGAAGTCACCCTCGGCGTCGAGTAGCCGCTACAAACCGAGTCCGGCCGCGGCGGTTGCCAGGATGTATACCCAGGCCTGCCGGCCGGACCGCAGCGGCAGCAGTACCCGGGTGTAGTCGGAGACCTCGTAGACGTCCGCGGCGGCGAGATCCGCCTCCGAGATCGTGAATACCGTGCCCGCGACACCGGGTGAATCGGGCGCGGGCACGAGGATCGGATGCACATCGCTGCCGCTGGTCGCGATCACCAGGGGGTCGGTGATGACGAGTTGCCCCAGCTCGTAGCCGACGATCTCATCGGGTCGCCCCTCGAGTTCGCGTCCGAAGACCTCGTGCTGAACCTGTGGCCGGCGCAGGGTTCCGTAGGAGAACAACAGGATTTCGGTCATGGGTGCCACTCATACACGGGGACGGCGGCGCGATCGATCACGGGGCTCAGTAGACATCACGGACGTACCGCTTGTCGCTCGCGAGCTTCTTCACGTAGGCGTCGGCGTCGTCCGCGTCCATGTTCCCGTGGTGGGCGACGATCTCGCGGAGCGCGAGGTCGACGTCCTTGGCCATGCGCGAGGCATCTCCGCACACGTAGAAGTGCGCGCCGGCGTTCAGCCATTTCCACAGTTGCGCACCACGTTCGCGCATGCGGTCCTGGACATAGACCTTGGCCCGCTGATCACGGGAGAACGCGACGTCGAGGCGGCTCAGCACGCCCTGCTTCTGGAGTTGCTCGAGTTCCTCGCCGTAGTAGAAGTCGGTGGCGCGGTGCTGTTCGCCGAAGAACAGCCAGTTGGGCGCCTGATCGCCGCGCGCCCGGCGATGTTCGAGGAAGCCGACGAAGGGAGCGACGCCGGTTCCCGGGCCGACCATGATCGCGGCGACGTCGGGGTCGTCGGGCGGGCGGAAGTGCGGTGCGCGCTGGACATGCAGGGCCAGCGGCTGATTCTGCTCGGCGTCGGCGAGATAGCTCGAGCAGAGCCCGCCGCGCGGTCGGCCGGTGGGACCGGGATAGCGGATGACCGAGACGGTGGTGCGGACGATCGCCGGGTTCGTCAGGGGGCTCGAGGAGATCGAATACAGCCGGGGCTGAATGCGTTTGAGCATGTCCACCCAGCGTTGCGGGTCCGCCGGGAGCGGATGGCCGGCGGCGATGTCGACCGGCTGCCGGCCCCACAGCCATTTGGCGAGCTCGCCCTTGTTGTCTTGGCGCAGCAGGGATTTGAGGTAGGGGTCCGCGGTGTGCTCGGCCACGTGTTTGAGCAGTTCGGGGCTGATCTTGGTCAGGTCCAGGTGCTCCTCGAGCGCGAGGGCGAAGGGCAGCGTGCCGACTTTGGGCACATCGACGACGGCGGCGGGGTCGAGTCCGGTGGTGGCCAGGAACTCCCAGACCAGCCCCAGATCGTTGAACGGCCGGACGCCGAGGGCGTCACCGACATCGTAGGTCAGGTCGGTGCCGGTGAGGTCGAAGCTGAACTGCCGCACCTCCTTCTGCGCGCCGGGCAGGCTCAGCAGCCGATTGCCGATCAGGTGACCGAGCGGCTTGTCCGGTGCGGTGCGGGTCGCGGTGATCGTGGGCGCGGCCTGCGTCCGGGTAGCCGCGGTGGCCGCCGGTCCGGGAGTCGGCTCGCCGGCAGCTGTCGTTGCCGCCGAGGATGATTCGGTATCCGGGTTCGCCGGAACCTCGAGTGCGGGTACGAGTTGTTCGAGCCACGCGGCCGCGGTGTCGTCGAAATCGGGTTCGCAGTCGACCCGGGCGATGAGCCGTTCGGCCCCGAGTTCGGCGAGGCGTGCGTCGAGGCGCCTACCGTGCCCGCAGAACGCGTCGTAGTTCGAGTCGCCGAACGCCAGCACCGCGAATCGCGCTCCGGTGAGCGCGGATTCGGAAAGCTCGGCCAGCGACCGGAAGAAACCCGCGCCGTTGTCGGGTGCGTCACCGTCGCCGAAGGTGCTGCTCACGACAAGGAGGTCGGCGTCGCGGGGGAGGTCGGCGGCGGAGACGGTGTCCATGGCGTGCACGACGGGGGCCAGACCCCGGGCGGTCAGCGTGGTGACGAGCGCACCGGTGGCGAAGTCTTCCGCGTTACCGGTCTGGGATGCCCACAGGATCACCAGCGGGCGTGCGGGGGAGGGCGTCTCGGAAGCGGAAAGCGGCACGCTCGCCCCGGCTGCCACGGTGGGCCGAACGTCCGGCACCGCGCGGGCATGCGGGGTGAACAAGCCGGCCAGCATGCCATCGACCCACGCGGAAACAGCGGGACGCAGCGGATTCGACACGGGCACCGCGGGAATCACATCGGGCTCCCCGCGCTGCACACCCGACAGGAACCCGGCCAGGTACGCGGACTCGACTTCGCTGAGCGCGGGGGCCGTGAGTTCGCCGATGCCGAGCGTGGCCGCGGCCACCGATACCCGATCGCCCGTCCGCGCGGTGATCACGGGGTCCGGAGTGGGCACGGTGGCATCGGGTTCCGGCTCGGCGACGGGCTCGAGCCGAACGGGCGCGGCGACCTTGGTCAAGGTCACCGCGCAGACCTTGAATTCGGGCTGGAAGGAGATCGGATCCACCGCGTCGTTGGTGACCGCGTTCACGGTCAGGTACTCACCGAACAGGTCGTTCCAGTGGAACGGCGCGAACGTGGTTCCGATCCGGACTCGGTCGGTGACCACGGCCGGCAACACGGCACGGCCCCGGCGCGAAGCGACTTCGAGCCAATCGCCCTCGACGACAGCGAGTGTCGCCGCATCGTCCGGATGGACCTCGATGAACGGCCCCGGATTGAGCCTGTTGAGTTTGGCGACCTTGCCGGTCTTGGTGAGCGTGTGCCACTGATGCTGGACCCGGCCGGTGTTCAGGACGAACGGATAGTTGTCGTCCGGAAGCTCGGCGGCGGGCAGGTGTGGCCGTGCGAAGAACGCCGCGCGCCCGGACGCGGTGGGGAACCACAGCCGGGGCGCCGTGTCGTTCTCGCGCGTCTGCCGCTGCTGGCTGATCCCGTCGTTGCGGTAGCGAATCGGGTTGCGGGCCGGTCCATCCGGGGCGATCGGCCACTGCAGCGGACCTTCGCGCAGGCGGTCGTAGCTCGCCCCGCGCAGGTCGTGCCCGGTCTTGGGATTCCAGGTCCGCTTGATCTCGTCGAAGATCTCTTCCGCGTTGCGGTAGGTGAAGTTGTCGGCGTAGCCCATGGCGCACGCGATGCGGGCGATGAGCTGCCAGTCCGGAATCGCCTCGCCCGGTGCGGGTATCGACTGCTGAATCAGGGTGAGGTTGCGCTCGGAGTTGATCATCACTCCTTCACCCTCGACCCACAGGGTGGCGGGCAGGATGACGTCGGCGTAGGCGTTGGTCTCGGTCTCGGCGAACACATCCTGGGCGATGACCAGCTCGGCGGTTTCCAGCCCGGCCAGCACCGTGCTGCGATTGGCCACCGTGGCAACGGGATTGGTGCAGATGATCCAGCAGGCCTTGATTTCTCCGGCGGCCATCCGGGTGAACATGTCGATGGTGCCGGTGCCGACCTCGGTGCGCAGCGTGCCCGCGGGCAGTTCCCAGAGGTTCTCGATGAACTCGCGGTCCGCGTCGACCAGCACCGAGCGCTGGCCGGGCAGGCCCGGCCCCATGTAGCCCATCTCGCGCCCGCCCATGGCGTTGGGCTGGCCGGTGAGGGAGAAGGGGCCGCTGCCGGTGCGGCAGATGGCGCCGGTCGCCAGGTGCAGGTTGACCAGTGCGTTGGTGTTCCAGGTGCCGTGCGTGGATTGGTTCAGGCCCATCGTCCAGCAGCTCATCCACTCACCCGCTCCACCGATCAGTGCGGCCGCGCGGCGGATGTCGTCGGCCGGGATGCCGGTGATCTCGGCGACCGTCTCGGGCGGGTACTCGGCGGCGAACTCCGCCATCCCCTCCCAGCCCTCGGTGAACTCGGCGATGAAATCCGGATCGGTGTGCCCGTTCTCGACGAGCAGGTGCAGCAGGCCGTTCAACAGCGCCAGGTCGGTACCCGGTTTGATCTGCAGGAACAGATCGGCCTTGTCGCCGGTGGCGTTGCGGCGCGGGTCCACCACGCTCAGTTTCGCACCGGCCTTGACGCGATCCATCATGCGCAGGAACAGGATCGGGTGGCAGTCGGCCATGTTCGCGCCGATGACGAGGAACACGTCCGCGTGGTCGAAGTCGTCGTAGGACCCCGGTGGGCCGTCCGCGCCGAGCGAGAGCTTGTAGCCGGTGCCGGCGCTGGCCATGCACAGCCGGGAGTTGGATTCGATCTGGTTGGTGCCGATGAAGCCCTTGGCGAGCTTGTTGGCCAGGTACTGCGCCTCGAGAGTCATCTGCCCGGAGACGTAGAACGAGACGGCGTCGGGGCCGTGCTCGTCGATCAGCGCGCGCAGCCGCCGGGCGGTGTCGGCGATGGCGGTGTCGGTGGCGATCGGTTCGGGCGCCGCGCCGCGTTCGGCGCGGACCAGAGCGGTGGTCAGTCGTCCGTCCGCGGCCATCATGTCCGCGTGGCTGCCGCCCTTGGTGCACAGGCGGCCACCGTTGGCGGGATGGGCTTTGTCACCGGCTACTTTGCGGATGCGCTGTCCTTCGGGTCCGTCGTGAAGTTCGAGCACGATCCCGCATCCCACGCCGCAGTACGAGCACACCGTGCGTCTGGTGCCCGTTCCGGTCTCGGAATCGGCTGCCGTCACCTGTTGTTCCTCCCCACTCACACCGCCTTGACCGTGGATCCCGATGCCAACCGTAGGAAGCAGTTGTTAACGGGGCATCACATACACGGTTACGTTCACTTCTCAGGTCGGTCCGGCCGGTTGTGCGTTCTCCGCGTCCGCACAACGGTCAGCTCATGCGGGTGAGAATCGTGCAATGGATAAGCAAATACGGAGAAAGAGAGTCGAAACCACCGCATATGAGGATTGTGAACGATTGCCCGATCTCTGAGAGGACCGATGCGTGCGCGCCGTACAAGATTGCTCGAAGCGAACGGCGAGCCGAGTCGATGTACCCGTGGACGAGATCGATGCCACGTTGTTGTCGGAGCTGACTCCGATCGGTGAGCGATACGCCGCCCTGTCCATGGCGCTGGGTGCGACCCTGGCCGGGCCGCTGTGGGCGACGGCGGCGCTGCCCGCCGCCGACAGCGCGGCCATGGACGGGTTCGCTGTCAGCGGACCCGGGCCGCAATGGCGCGTGCTCATCGGAACCTGCACCGCGGGAAGACGTTCGGGGATCACGCTGTCCGACGGAGACGCGGTCCGGATCGCGACCGGCGCGGTGACCCCGCCCGGAACCACCGCCGTGATCCGCCAGGAATTCCTTCGCCCCCTGCACAGTGGCGGACAGCGGGCAGTGGCACTGGTCGCGGATGCGCCCCGCCGAAACGACCTGCGCCGCTGCGGCGAATCCTGGTTCGACGGTGACGAACTCGTCGCCGCCGGAACGCGGGTGGGGGTGAGCACCGTATCGGTGGCGCAGAGCGCGGAAACCCCGATCGCGATGGTTCGCGGCCCGCTGCGCGCCGATGTCCTGCTCACCGGCGACGAGATCCGCGCGAGCGGTGAACTCGAACCGGGACAGGTCCGCGACTCGATCGGCACCGTGCTGCCGCACTATCTCGGCCACTGCGACATCGGCGTCCGGCAGCTGACCCGCCTGCCCGACGACCGCACCCTGTTGCGCACCTGGTTCGACCTCGACACCGACGCCGAACTCGCGATCACCGTCGGCGCGACGGGTCACGGGGGCGCGGATCACCTGCGCGGCGTACTCGAGGAGATCGGCGCGCACATCGTCATCGACGGTGTGCGGATGCGCCCGGGCGGTTCACAATTGGTGGCCCGGCTGCCGGACGGCCGGATCCTGCTCGCGCTGCCGGGCAACCCGCTCGCGGCGGTCGTGGCCACCCTGGTGACCGGACGATCACTGGTTCGAGCGCTGACCTGCCGTCGTGACTCGAACGCGTCGTGGGGCCGGATCGCGGACGCCGGCGCCCCGGACAACGACCGAACCAGGGTTGTGCCGGCCCGCCAGGTGGAGGGCGGTGTCTGGCGTGCCACCCGGCCCGGCGGCACCGCACACCTGGCCGGGCTGCTCCGGGCACAGGCGCTCGCGCTGTTGCCCGCGGGGACCGGTCGTGGGGCATTGGTCGAATTGCTTTCCCTGCCACACTGATTCACGCTCGGCCGTACCGATTCCGGGATGCACCCGCTCGCGTCAGTTGCCGAGCAGCGCGGTGAGACCGCCGCGCAGGAACGTCACCTGATCGTCGAGGAGGTCGGTGAGTTCGGCGACCGTGAGTGGCTTGGCGGTCGCCGGACCGTCGGCGTGGGCCAGGGCCTGCAGGAATGTCGTCAGGGCGACCGCCCAGCGGTGTTCCAAGCGGGCGGGGTCGGTCGTGGGGAAGGTGCGGCCGACCTGGGCCAGCAGGTATCCGCGCAGATCCTCCTCGGAGGCTTCGAGTGCGGGGTGGGCCTGGACCGAGAGCTGGGAGACGATCTTGATCCAGCGCATGCCGCGGGTCCGGTGGTTGTGCAGGAGTTCCCGGTACGGGTCGGTCACCGCGTGTACCAGCTCGGCCGGGGTGGGCTGGGTGGTGCGGGCGGCCAGGGCATCGACGTTCGCTCGGATGCGGTCGCGCACAGGCGCTCCCAGGTCGAGCAGGACCGCCGTCAGCAAATCGGTTTTCGTGCCGAAGTGGTAGTTCACCGAGGCCGCGCCCAGGCCCGCGGCGGCGTTGACCGCGCGCACCGACACCGCGTCCACGCCCTGGGCGGCGAAGAGCCGTTCGGCGGTCTTCAGCAGGCGGGTGCGGGTCGTGGTCCCCTGGCGATTGGCGGGCGCGGACATGGGACCGAGCTTGGCACAGTGCCGGTCGCGCTCGTACGGCCGGTTCCGGTGCGCGGCGTCGATCATTGGGACGTCCAGCGGCAGTGGGCGCGCACGGCCCGGCCGGATTCGTCGAGCCAGCCCGAAGCGCGCGCGTAACCGAGCATGCCGGTGAATCGCTGCCGCCAGTCGGGGTCGGCGGTGAGCAGGGATCCGAGTTCGGCTTCCAGGCGCTCGATGTCGAGCCAGGCGTGCGCGCCATCGAATTCCGCCCAGCCGACCAGGGCGGCGCGCAGGAGGTTGTCGTCCCGCGTGCCGGTGACCACCACGGACAGGGCGGTGAAGTCGGCGGGTTCGGCGAGGCGCACGCTCCGGCGGCTCGGGTCGACGTCGAGGTGCATATCGGGGCTCCTGGGATCGGGAACGAATTGGATCAGTCGATCCACTGTAGATCGGAGATCGGCACCCGAGTCAACCGTGAAATCGGTATTCGTAGCCTATTTTCGGCGCGGTACCGCTCAGTGAGACCATCATTTTTGGATCACTTGATCCATGTTGTCATGAAGGGGTCCCGCCGTGAGCCCGCTCACAGCACCGTTTCGACGAGGAGACGACGTTCCCATGTGGACCCCCAGCTCGATGAAGTTCGGCGCCTTTCTGGCCCCGTATCACCCCCTCGATGCCGATCCCGCCCTGCAGCTGCGCCGCGACATCGACCTGATGGAGCATCTGGATCACCTCGGTTTCGACGAAGCCTGGATGGGTGAACATCACTCGACCGGCGCCGAAATCGTGCCCGCCCCTGACCTTTTCATCGCCGCCGCTGCCGAGCGCACCGCCCGAATCCGCTTCGGCACCGGTGTCGTGTCACTGCCCTACCACCACCCGCTGATCACCGCCGACCGCATCACCCAGCTCGATCTGCAGACGCGCGGCCGGCTCATCTTCGGCACCGGCCCGGGCAAGATTCCCCTGGACGCGCACATGATGGGCATCGATCCCTCCGATCAGCGCCGTCGCCAGGGCGAGGCGCTCGAGGCGATCACCAGGCTGCTGCGCGGCGAGGTCGTCGACATGCGGACCGACTGGTTCACCCTGCGGGACGCGCGTGCCCAGCTGCCCACCTACGACCCCGCGGGCATCGAAATCGCCACGGCGTCGACCATTTCCCCGAACGGGTCGGTACTGGCGGGCACCCACGGTCTGTCGCTGCTGTCCCTGGCCGCCAGCTCGCCGAGCGGTTTCGAAGTGCTCGACCGCAACTGGGGCGTGTACGAAAAGGCCTGCGCCGAACACGGAAACGTCGCCGATCGCGCCAACTGGCGACTGGTGAACCCGATCTTCCTGGCCGAGTCCCGCGCCGACGCCGAGCGCGCGGTGTCGCGGCGCATCGGCTCGATGGCCGCCTACGTCAATCGCCAGACCGGTCAGAGCCCGGACTGGGCGCAGACGCCCAAGGGCATCATCGACCAGTGGCGCAACGACACCCTCGGGGAGTTCGGGCAGGCCATCATCGGCACCCCGGACGAGGCCATCGAGCAGATCCAGCGCCTGATCGACAAGACCGGCGGCTTCGGCACCATGCTGGTGCTGCACGTGGACATGGCGAGCTGGGAGGACACCAAGCGCAGCTACGAGCTGTTCGCCTCCGAGGTCATCCCGCATTTCAAGAACCGCAACCGTGGTCGTGAGGCGAGCCTGCAATTCGCGCAGGACAATCGCGATCTGCTGATCGGGCAGCTGATCACCGCGATCACCAAGGCCCACACCGACTACTACGGCGTTCAGACGGGAGCCTGATCATGCGTGCTGCACAATTCCTCGAGGGACAGTTCACCGTGGCCGAGGTGGAAGCGCCACCCGCGCTGGGCTCCTGGCAGATTCGCATCGACGTGGTGGCCTGCGGCATCTGCGGCAGCGACCTGTCGGTGTCGAAGGACCCGTGCCGGTTCGTGGGCGTCGCGCACGCCGCCGGGTATCCGCTGGCCGAGTTCGACGCCGAGCGGCCGGTGGTGCTGGGGCACGAGTACGCGGGTGTCGTCGCCGAGATCGGTTCCGATGTAGCCGATTTCGCGGTGGGGGACCGCGTCGCCGGCATCGGGCTGGCCACCGACACCGCCAGCGGAATCCCGACGATCATCGGCTATTCGAACACCTATCACGGCGCGTTCGGTGAACAGATCGTGGTGGACGCGTACTGGGTGCGCAAGGTCCCCGACGGCCTCTCCCTCGATCACGCCACGCTGGCCGAACCGTTGCACGTGGGTGAGATGCACGTGCAGCAGTCCGGTCTGACGGCGTCCGACTCCGCGCTCGTGATCGGTTGCGGCACCATCGGGTTGGGCGCGATCGTGGCGGCCAAGGCGCACGGGGCGCGCGTGGTGATCGCCTCCGAGCCCTCACCCGCCCGCCGTGAACTGGCGAAGCTGATGGGCGCGGACATCGTGGTCGATCCCACCGAACAGGATCCCATCGCGGTGTGGAACGCGCTGGCCGCCGACGGCAATTCGCTGGTGAGCGAGGCCGATTCGGGGATTCTCATCGCCTACGAATGCAGTGGCCGCGCGGGCGTGCTCAACGAGCTGCTGCATCAGCTGCCGTTCAATTCGCGTATCCAGGTGCTGGCGGCCGGATTCGCCGAGGAGACCATCATCCCGGTGGTCGGCCAGTTCCGGCGCATCGCGGTGAACTTCGGGCACGGCAACTATCAGGAACCGTACGACATCACGCTGCGGCGGCTGGCCGACGGGGAGATCGATGCCGAGGCCCTGATCACCGGCCGTGTCGGGCTCGACGGGGTGGCGGAGGCGTTCACCGCGCTGCGCTCACCGCGCGAGCACGTGAAGATCATCGTTCATCCCCGCGGCTCGGCGGACTGAACGACACTTGCCGTCGAGGTCGCGATGGCCTCGACGGCGATTCGCCGTCCGCACGCCCGTCGCGTCCGGACATGTTCTCGACAGCTCCCGCCCGATCGCGGGAGAACACAGACAGGCTTCGAAATGTCTTCTCCCATGCTGGATCCCCGTGCGGGCACCATCGACGGCGTGCTGCGCCGCAGCGCCGCCCGCCACCCGGGCCGGGTGGCGATTCGGTTCGCCGACCGGAGCTTCACCTATCGCGAACTCGATGACGCCGTCACGCGGGCCGCCGCTCGGCTGCGGGCGCTCGGGCTCACCGCCGGTGACCGAATCGCCGCCTACGGCACCAACTCCGACGCGTACGCCATCGCCTTCCTGGCCGCCGCCCGGGCGGGGCTGGTGCACGTGCCGATCAACTACGCCCTGCGCGGCGACGAGCTGGCGTACCTGCTCGAGCAGTCCGGCGCCGCCGCGGTATTCGCCGATCCGGAACTGGTCGACCACCTCACGCCGGTGGCGCCGCCGGGCTGCCGGGTGCTCATGCTGCGCGACACGGCCGACTCCCTGCTCGACACCGCTGTGGCGGGGCCCGTTCCCCCGTGGGAGTCCACGACCGTCGACACCGACCTGGCCCAACTGCTGTACACCTCGGGCACGACGTCCAAACCCAAGGGCGCCATGATGACCCATCGCGCCCTGGTGCACGAGTACACCTCCGCCATCGTCGCCCTCGATCTGGACGCGGGGGACAACCCGCTGATCTGCATGCCGCTCTACCACTCGGCCGGTATGCACGTGTTCCTGCTGCCCTACCTCGCGGTCGGGGCCACGGTCCGGTTGCTGCCCGTGCCCGACATCTCCGAGATCCTGCGCACGGTCGAAGCCGAGCGCATCGGATCGCTGTTCCTCGCCCCGACCGTCTGGGTGCCGCTGGCCGATCACCCCGAGCTGGCGGGACGCGATCTGTCGTCGCTGCGCAAGGCGCAGTACGGCGCGTCGATCATGCCGGTCACCGTGCTGCAGCGCCTGCGCGAACGCTATCCGGATCTGGGCTTCTACAACTGTTTCGGGCAGTCGGAGATCGGCCCGCTGGCGACCGTCCTGCGCCCCGCCGAACACGAGGACCGCCCCGACTCGTGCGGACTGCCGGTGCTGTTCGTCGAGGCGCGCGTGGTGGACGCCGCGGGTGCGGACGTGGCCGCGGGCGCGCCCGGGGAGATCCTGTACCGCTCACCGCAACTGTGCCTGGGCTATTGGGACAATCCCGAGGCGACCGCGGCGGCGTTCACCGACGGCTGGTTCCACTCCGGTGATCTGGTGGTCCGCGATGCCGAGGGCTACATCACCGTGGTCGACCGGATCAAGGACGTGATCAACACCGGCGGGATCCTGGTCGCCTCCCGCGAGGTCGAGGACGCCCTCTACACCCACCCCGCGGTCGCCGAGGTGGCGGTGATCGGCACCCCCGACCCCCGCTGGATCGAGGCAGTGACGGCGGTAGTGGTCCTGCGCCCCGGCGCGGAACCGGTTGCGCCACAGGACTTGATCGCCCACGTGAAGCAGCGCCTGGCCCCCTTCAAGGTTCCCAAGGTGGTCCGCTTCACCGACTCCCTGCCCCGCAATCAGAGCGGCAAGCTCCTGAAACGCGAGCTGCGCGCCTGAGTGCGGAGTCGCCCGAGACTCACGCTGTCTCGAGCGCCGCGTGCGCCGCACGGGACTCGGCGCGCAATCGAGCACCGCCCGGAACGCTCACTCCTATTCGGCGATTTCGAGGGCCAGCTCGCGCAGCCAGCGCATGCCGCAGACCCGCATCTCCTCGAGGTCGGTGACGCCGTCGGCCTCGGCCACCGACATCAGGAGCAGCTCGTTGAGGTAGAGCTGGCCGCGGATCAGGTGGACGCGTTCGGCCTCGTCGAGGTCCGCGACCCGGCGGCCGATGTACGCCGCTTGGGCGCTGCGGGATTCGTCGCCCTCGGAGATCCACATCGTCAGCAGCTCGATGGCAGCACGGATGACCTGTGTGGCGTCGGGCTTCTCCGGCGTGGTCACCCTGTCACGGTAACCGCGTGATCGAAGCAATCGGTGCAGGCCACGCGTGCTGTCGGGCATTGTGACAATCCTGAGTCCGGGGGTGCGGCAGACCGCGGTGTCGGCGGTTGCCGTCCGGGCCGGGGTCCTGCGGCAGACTGTGGGGATGGTTTCCGCTTCCCCCGCCCGGCCCTCGCCCGCGGATCTGGCCGCGGCGCAGGACAAGACGATTCCGGATCTGATAGCGCCCGGTTTGCGGGTGTTGTTCTGCGGCATCAACCCGGGGCTGTGGTCGGGAGCGACCGGGCAGCACTTCGCCCGTCCGGGGAATCGGTTCTGGCCGGCGCTGCATCGGTCCGGCTTCACGCCGCGGCTGATGCGGCCCGACGAGCAGCGGGAACTACTCGAACTGGGGTTGGGGATCACGAACGTCGCCCCGCGCACGACCGCCAAGGCCGACGAGTTGACAGCGGACGAACTGCGCGCGGGTGGCCGTGCCCTGGTCGAACGCGTCGAGCGGTACCAGCCCCGCGTGCTGGCGGTGCTCGGTATCGGCGCGTACCGCACGGCCTTCGGTCGCCGAAAAGCCGCGGTCGGTCCTCAATCCGAGCGGATCGGCGAGACCGCGCTCTGGGTCCTGCCCAACCCCAGCGGGCTCAACGCCCACTACACGGTCGACGCCCTCGCCGCGGAATTCCGCGCATTGCGCGAGACCGTCGAAACCGATTGACCCGCTAGGAGTTCGCGGACACCGCGCGGCGACGCCACACCCCGACCGCGTTGGTCGCCAGCAGCGCCCACGCCACGAGCACCGGCTGGAACACGAGCCGCACCGCGCGCTTGGCATCGGAATCGAGACCGAACGCGTCCCGGTGCTCGACCAGTTGTGCGATGTTCCCCGGGAAGATGACGACGAAGAACGCCGCGGCGACCGCCCCGATCAGCGCGCGCCGCGGCTGCTTCCAGGTCAGCAGAAGCGCTGCGCCGAGCGTGATTTCGACGACGCCGGAGGCCAGGACCACGAAGTCGGTGTCGAGCGGGAACCAGGACGGCACCTGCGCGCGGAACTCCTCGCGAGCGAAGGTCAGGTGGCTTGTACCGGCCGACGCGAGGATCACGCCGAGGAAGGCCTGTGCCGCCAGCCGCAGTCTGGACGAGCTTTCACCATGAATCACCATGAGGAAAGCATCGCACACGATGTATCTCGGCGCCGGGAGCGCGAACGCGGCCGGGCGGCGGGCGTTCTCGGCCGGTGGTCCGGCAACGCTGCGAGCCGAGTTCGCTGTCAGCGATGCCGGGCGGTGGCGGATGCGGTTCCCGCACGTCTGCTGGATGATGGAGTAGCCGATCATTCGACCGGCCCCTAGTGAACGGACGCGATGACCTACTCACGTGAAGTGCCCGACGCGTGGTCCGGTGCGCGCCTCACCCCGCACTGGGTTCCCGCCCGCGGGTTGGCCAACGGGCTCGACGCACGAGCCTGGGGAGTGCTGGCGGACCTGGACGAATCCGATGTCTACCGGGTGCTTTTCGCTCTCACCGACGCGGGCATCGCGGGCTACGTCCTGCCGGTGCGCGTCACCGTGATCGAGCGCGGGGACCCGGAAGTGCTCTGGCGGCTCTGGGTGGATATCCCGCGCTATCGCGCCGCCGAGGATCTGTTGATGCAGTTGCTGCGCTACAGCCGCACCCGGCGCCGGACGGAACCGCTGCGGCCCCGGCGTCGCCGCCGGCGTGTGGCCCTGGTGCGGAAGCCGGCCTGACCCCGCGGGCGAACCGGACGGCGCGGTTGTGCGGACGGGTAGCGCCGCACCTCGGCCACCCGGCCCGGCGGGTGCTGCTCGGGTTCGTCGAGCCGAGCGTGTCCCGAGCCGCTGCGTTGTGCCCCCGGCACAACGCAGCCCCGAATGCCCGGCACCGCTCAGCGCGCGCCCGCGTACTCCTCGAAGCCGAGCCGCAGATCATGATCCGCGCCCTGACCGTCGACGATCACCTCATCGATAACCAGTGAGTAGCCACGCACCTCGACGGTGTAGTCACCGGCCGGCAGATCGGGTACCTCGTAGCGGCCCTGCTCGTCGGTGTGGGTGGTGCCGACGGGTACTCCGGACCTGTTGAGAACGGTGACCCGCGCGTCGCGCACCGTGTTCCCATTGGCGCGGACCGTGCCGGACAACACCGCCATCGGGGCCAGCGCGGCGACGTCGACGCGCAGCCGGGTGCTGTCGGGCACCGTGAATGTCGTTGCCGTGGGCTTCATTCCGGGGGCCACCGTCACCAGGGTGTACGTACCGGCGAGCACGCCGCGGCAGGTGTAGCTGCCGTCGGCGGCGGTCAGGGCGGTGCAGACCACCTCGCCGAGGGCGTCGGTCACGCTCACGGTGGCATGCGGAACCGGCTGCTGAGCGGTGGTGCGGACGACGCCGAAGACCTCGCTGGTGCCCGTCAGGGTGAGGTCGAACCGCGTTGCGCCGCCGTCGGCCACGACGACATCCATCGCCGCCGGTTGATGTCCGTCCGCCGAGACGATCAGGACATAGTTGCCGGGCGCGGGCGGCACGAGGGTGTATCCGCCGGTGTCGCCCGCGGTCGTGCGTGAGACCTGGCGGCCGCGGTGACTGATCAGCGTCAGGATCGCGCCCGGTACGGGGTGCTGATCGTCTCGGCGCACGCTGCCGCTGATCGACGGGCCGTCCACCGGCACGGGGGTTTCGGAGGCGCGGGCGGTCCCGGCCGTTGAGGTGCGTGCCGGGACCTCGGTGGTGTGCACCGGCGGGGGGACGGATCGAGCGCTCTGATCAGGGAGGGGCGTGGGCTGCGTCGGTTCGGGTGCGGCTCGAACCGCGCCGACCGGATCGGGCGTGATCCGGACCGGTCGCGCCCGTTCGGGCGCACCCTGCGCGGGCTGCCGGACCGGCGCCCGAAGTTCTTCCGCCGCTTCGCTCGCCGCCGCGACGGGCAGCAGCCATTCGAGACGATCCGGCTTGCGCTGGGACTCCTGCAATTTCGCTCCCTCGACGTCGATGTCCGGCAGAATTCGGTCGAGCCACCGGGGAATCCACCAGGCTCGGCGCCCCATGATCACCAACAGGGCCGGGACCACCACCATCCGCACCACGAAGGCGTCGATCGCGACGCCGCACGCCAGTGCGAAACCCATGGATTTCGCGGTGACATCGGATTCCAGCAGGAACGAGCCGAACACCGAGATCATGATGATCGCCGCCGAGGTGACCACCCGGGCTCCGTGGTGGTAGCCGGAGATCATCGCATCCTTCGGCGATTTGCCGTGTACGTATTCCTCGCGCATCCGGGTCACCAGGAACACCTGGTAGTCCATCGCGAGTCCGAACACCAAGCCGATCAACATGATCGGCAAGAAGCTGATGATCGGCTGCGGATCCGAGATCAGGCCGAACGTGCCCTCCTGGAAGATCAGGACGGTCGCGCCGAAGGTGGCCGCCATGGACAGCAGGAAGCCGAGCGCGGCGGTCAGCGGCACCAGGATCGAGCGGAACACCAGGATCAGCAGGACGAAGGCCGCCCCGGCCACGATCGCCAGGTAGGGCACGATCTTGCCGAGCAGGACGTGGTCCATGTCGGCGTAGATGGCGGTGGTTCCGGTGATGCCGTACTCGATGCCGAAGCGCTCGTTCAGCTCCTGTTCGGCGTCGCGCGCGTCGCGCACCAGGTCCTTCGTCGCCTGGTTGTTCGGCCCCGATTTCGGTACGCCGCTGAGCATTACGCCGAGCTTGTTCGCGCTGATCTGCGGCGCGGTGACGTAATCCATCTCCTCGAGCCCGGCGAGCCGGTCCCGCAGGGCGGTCACCGCGGCGTCGCGCTGACCCGCCGGGACCTTCTTCAGGTCGGCCACGACGGTCAGGATCCCGTTGCTGCCTTCGCCGAACCCCTCCGTCCGGATGTCGTATGCCTTCCGGATCGTGGAATCGGTCGGGAAGCTGTTCTCACCCGGCAGACCCAGCTGCAATCCGAGCGCCGGAGCGGCCAGCGCGCCCAGCGCCGCCACCGCGAGGGTCAGCGCGACCCACGGCCCCTTGCCGATCAGACGCGCCACCCGCGTTCCGACGGTGACCGAGGTGTCGTCCTCCGGGTCGTGCCTGGCGACCACCGGCAGCTTCGGCGTGAACAGGAAGCGGCCGAAAGCGCCGAGCAGCGCGGGCATCAGGGTGATGGCGGTGAGCACCGCGAAGAACGCCGCGACCGCGCCGCCCAGGCCCATGAACGTCAGGAAGTTGACCCCGACGATGCTCAGCGCGCCCAGGGCGACGATGACGGTGAGCCCGGCGAACACCACCGCGGATCCGGCGGTGCCGACCGAGATGCCCGCGGCCTCTTCGGAACTCTTCGCGACCCGTAGTTCGTGCCTGTAGCGCGAGACGATGAACAGCGCGTAGTCGATGGAGAGCGCGATGCCGATCATCGACGCCAGAAACGTTGTGAAGCTCGGAATCTCGATGACCGAGGTGCCCAGGGAGATCACCAGCATGGCGGCGCCGAGGCCGGCGAGCGCGGTGACGATCGGCACGAAGGCCGCCACGATCGCCCCGAAGGCGATCACCATCACCACCAATGCCACACCCATGCCGATCATTTCGGCCTGACCGCTCGGCTGCTCCTGCTTCTGCTGGATCGCGCCGCCGATCTCGACGGTCAGGCCCTGCGCGCGGGCCGGGGTGGCGACCTCGAAGGCGGCCTTGCGCTCGGCGTCGGTGATGTCCGCGGCGGAGGCGATGTCGAAGGGGACCGAGAGCACGGCGACCGTGGCGGGCGCCTGTTCGTTCAGCACGTTCAGCGGAGCTCCGGAGCACACCGCGGGGTCGGCGGCGCCCAGGCAGCCCATCGCCTCGGTCACCGCTATCGGGTTGTTCAGTGCCGCAGCGTCTTTGTCCGTGACCATGCGCTGCTTGCCGTCATCGACCGCGAGAGTCCTCAGGTCGGCGATCAGCCTGTCGATGGCGGCGCGATGGGGTTTGTCGGTGAGTTTCGTGCCCGCGGGCGCCTTGATGACATAGGTTCCGCCGACCGCGTCGATGCCGAACTGCCCTGACATGCCCGGGAACTGCTTGTCCAGGATGTCGGTGGCGCGTTCCGAGGGCAGCGACGGCATGCTGAATTCGTCGCTCATCGGCTTGCTCAGCGCACTGCCGCCGACGCCGAGCGTCACGAGCAGCAGGAGCCACACCGGCAGGACGATCCACTTGCGTCTGAACGCGAATTTGCCCCACCGATACAGGTATACGGACACGAAAGGTTCTCCTAGGTGGTATCCGGATATGCCGACTTCCGGGCCCCTGTACAGCACTTTCGCGGCCCGCCACGCCTACGAACAGCTCCTCCCGGCGCGCTTCGTTCCGCTATCGCACTGTCGGACTTGGCGATCGAACGAAGGGCCGAAAACGGAGGAGTAACCTCAAGTTTCGGGAGTGTACCGTACGCGGCATTTGCGTCCGCGACGGCGGTGGCCGGTCGCAGGCTTCCTGCGGGAACCTGCGCGCCGCCGGGGTAGGTTGCGGGGCGCCCGCCGCGGCTCGAATTCACCCGCGTCGGGTGAAGTGCCGTGCGTTCGCGGCGCGGAACCATCGGCACCACACGACGACCGACGAGGGAGCGGACATGCCGGTGGACTACGAGGATCGGGCCGATTTCGAGGACGCCGAGCGCGGATTCATCGCCGCCCTGTCACCGGCGATCATCAAGACCGAGGCCGGGAAGGTCATCTGGGACGGTGACGCCTACGACTTCCTCGACGGCGAATGCCCGCCCTCCGCGAACCCCAGCCTGTGGCGGCAGGGGCAGCTCGCGAACAAGCAGGGACTGTTCGAGGTCGCCGAGGGCATCTACCAGGTACGCAACCTCGATCTGTCGAACATGACCATCGTCGAGGGCGACACCGGGGTCATCGTCATCGACCCGCTGATCTCGGCGGAGACCGCCGCGGCGGCCCTGGGGCTCTACCGCGCGCATCGCGGGGACCGCCCGGTGACCGGCCTGATCTACACCCATTCACACGGCGACCACTTCGGCGGCGCCCGCGGGGTCGTTCCGCACGGGCACGCCCCCGTCCCGATCATCGCCCCGTCCGGCTTCCTCGAGCACGCGGTGAGCGAGAACGTCTACGCGGGCACGGCGATGAGCCGCCGCGCCGCGTACATGTACGGGGCGAATCTGCCGAAGGGCCCGGACGCGCAGATCGGATGCGGGCTGGGCATGACCACCTCCACCGGCACCATCACCCTCATCCCGCCGACCGTCGACATCACCCACACCGGCCAGGAGGAGACGGTCGACGGGGTGCACATCGTCTTCCAGCTCACCCCGGGCACCGAAGCCCCCTCGGAGATGAACTTCCTGTTCCCCGAGCGGCGCGCGCTGTGCATGGCCGAGAACGTCACCCACAACATGCACAACATCCTCACCCTGCGCGGCGCGCTGGTCCGTGATTCACGCATCTGGGCGCGCTATCTCGACGAGGCGATCGGCATGTTCGCCGACAAGATCGACGTCTCCTTCGCCTCCCACCACTGGCCCGTGTGGGGCCGGGAGGGCTTCGTGAGTCTGCTTGCGGGACAGCGTGATATGTACGCCTACCTGCACGACCAAACACTGCGGATGCTCAACAGCGGCCTCACCGGCCCGGAGATCGCCGAGGTCATGGAGTTGCCCGAGGCGCTGGACAGCCGGTGGGCCAACCGCGGCTACTACGGGTCGGTCAGCCACAACGTCAAGGCCATCTACCAGCGCTATATGGGCTGGTTCGACGGCAATCCCGCGCATCTGTGGGAGCATCCCCCGGTCGAGCAGGCCAGGCGCTACGTGGCGGACTACGGCGGCATCGACGCGCTGATCGGAAAGGCCAAGGCGTATGCGGAGAGCGGCGACCTGCGGTTCGCCGCGACCCTGCTCAACCACGCCATCTTCGCCGAACCCGGCAACGCGGTGGCCAAGGAACTCCTGGCCTCGGTGTACGACACCCTGGGCCACGGCGCGGAGAACGGGCCCTGGCGCAACTTCTACCTGTCCGGCGCACTCGAGCTGCGAAAAGGCGTGGTGCACACCGAGATCGACACCAGCAACCCGGAAATGGCGATGGCGCTGACGGTCGAGATGCTCATCGATTCGATGGCCGTGCGCGTGAACGGACCCCGGGCCGCCGAGACCGGCTTCACGATGGACTGGAAGGTGGCCGGCGAGGGTGAGACCGTGCGCCTGACCCTGTCCAACGGCGCGCTGACCCACCGCACCGCCACCGCGGACGCACCGCACCACGGGCCCGCGGACCTCACCCTCTCCCTCACCAAGGAACAGCTCCTGGGTGTGCTGACCGGCAAGGGTCTGGACGGGGTGGGCGTAGAGGGGGATCCGGCCGTACTGGCCACCCTCGCGGGCCTGCTCGATACCGCGGATATCGACTTCGCGATCGTCACGCCCTAGGACGGCATCCGCCGCGGCGCGATCACGCTCCGTGTGGCGCGCTCGCTCGAGCCGGGTCGAGCAGCAGCGGGAGGAGCTGATGCACCTGCGCGCTCAGGGTGGCGAGCGACCGCTGTTCTCCCGCAAGGTAACCGAGCAGGGCCTGCTGGAACAGTCCATCCAGCAGGCCGTACGCCGCGTTCGGGGCGATCGACGGCTCGGCGCCGCACAACTCCGCGTACCGGGCGACGACCCGCCACACCATGTCCTCGAGGGTGCGGTCGATCTGCGCGACCGGTTCGCGCAGGTCCGGTTCGAACATGCTCTGAGACCTCAGGTCGTACCAGAGCCGGTGCATGGGGGCTTCCTCGACGATGGTCTCGCACAGCTTGTCCGCGAAGGCCGCGAGCAGACCGGCGGGCGTGGTCGCGTCGGCGACCACGCCGTCGTAGCGGGTCACGCAGGTTTGTTTGTACTGCTGCACGCAGAAGACGATCAGCTGGAGCTTGTCGCTGAAGTAGTAGTGCACGACCCCGTGCGAGAACTCGGAGTTGTTCGCGATCTCCCGCAGCGAGGACTTGGCGTAGCCGAGTTCGCCGAGGGTGCGCAGCGCGGAATCCGCGAGCGCGCGGCGGCGCGCGTCGTGTTTGTCGATCGGATTCGCTCTCGGCATCGGCCCTCTTCGATCGGATGTGGACAGCCGGAGCCTACCGCAAAGTCTTGACGATCGGATAACAGAATCTAGACAGTCGTCAAGAGAAGTCTTGACAAGTGTCAAGAAGTCGAGAATCGTGTGATCGGCATCACCACGACGAAGGAGCACCCATGGCAAGCACGGACCTGACCGGGCGAATCGCGCTGGTCACCGGCGGCGCACAAGGTCTCGGCGAGGGCATGGCGTACGCGCTGGCAGCGGCCGGGGCACGGGTCGTGATCGCCGACATCCAGGACGATCTCGGCGGCAAACTCGCCGAAACACTCGGCGCGGATCACGGTTTCGTCCGCCTCGACGTCACCGACGACGCGTCCTGGAGCGCGGCGGTCGCCTCGACCGTCGAACGGTTCGGCGGCTTGGACGTCGTCGTCAACAACGCCGGGGTGGAGATCACCAGCCTGCTGATCGACCTGGACCCGGAGGATGCGCGAAAGACGTTCGACATCAACGTGATCGGTGCCTCGCTCGGACTCAAGCACGCGTTCCGCGCCATGCGGCCGGGCGGCGCGGCCGGTCGCGGCGGAGCCGTGGTGAACATCGCCTCGGTCGCGGCGACCATCGCGTTCCCCGGTATCGCGATGTATTCGGCGAGCAAGTCCGCCATCGACCGGCTCACCCGGGTGGCGGCCATGGAGAGCGGCAAACTCGGCTACGGCGTCCGCGTGAACTGCGTCTACCCCGGCCTGGTGCCGAATCGGATGGGTGCCGCGCTGGCCGACGACGTCGCGCGCATCGGGCTGTTCGGCTCGCCGCAGGAAGCGGTCGAGGCCGTGGTCGCGCTCACCCCGTCGGGCCGGCTGGCCACCACCGAGGACATCGCGGCCGCGGTGGTCTTCCTCGCCTCGGACTCCTCGGCCTTCGTCAACGGCGCCGGCTTGGCCGTCGACGGCGGCATGGGCATGTGACCCGGATCCATTCGAAGAAAGCGGAGAACACCATGAGCACCAAGCCCGTCATCGTCTACGGCGCCTCCGGTTACACCGGCCGGCTGATCTGTGAATACCTGCGCGAGTTCGGGATTCCGTTCGTCGCCGCCGGCCGCAGCAGCGCCACGCTGAAGACTTCGATGGAGTCCCACGTGCCCGGCATCGAGACCGCCGACTACGAGATCGCCGAAGTCGCACACGATGTGGAGTCGCTGACCGAGCTCTTCCGTGGCGCGTCGGTCGTGTGCAACACCGTCGGCCCGTTCAGTTCCTATGGGCCGGAGGTGGTTCGGGCCTGCCTGGCGGCCGGGGTGCACTACCTCGACACGACCGGCGAGCAAGACTGGCTGATCACCTGCGACGAGGCCTACGGCGCGGACTTCGCGGCGGCGGGCCTGCTGCTCTCGCCCGGGCTCGCCCAGATGTACACCACCGGCGAGATCGCCGCCGAGCTGTGCCTCGAATACCCCGGCCTGGACACCCTCGACATCGCCGTGTTCTGGGGCGGCTCGCCCACCATCGCCTCGACGCGCACCATCCTGGTCAACGCGGCCACCTCGCGGGCGCACTACCTGCGCCAGAACACCTACGCCGAGTTCGATCCGAACCAGGGGCTGGTGCCGCTGGTCGTGCCCGGCCAGCATGAACTCGCCATGTCGCTGCCGTGGGGCGGCACCTCGCATCCGGTCTGGTACAGGAACGATCCGCGGGTGGCGAACTGCAAGGCCCAGGGCGGAGTCTTCAACGCGGAGTTGATGAACGGCGTCCCGCTGATCGTGGCGCAGGCCCTGGAGGCGACCAAGGACATGGACCCGGTGGCTCGCGACGCGGCCCTGACCGCCACCGCCGCCCAGGTGATGAACCAGATGCCGCCGCGCGAGAACCCGCGCCTGAACAAGTCCCTGGACTCGGTGCACGCCTCCGGGCCGCTGGCCCGTGCGCACTGCGTCATCCACGGCAATCAGAACTACAAGCAGACCGGGCTGATGCAGGCGTTCGCGGCGTCGTGGCTGTTGCAGCAGCCGCCCAAGCGAGTCGGATTCGCTTCGGGCTGTAAGGCTTTCGGACATCGCGAACTGCTCGGGCAGTTGCGGGCCTTCGGCCTGGTGTCGGCGCCGGTCCTGACCGTGCAGGACAACTGATGCGGCTGATCGACTACCTGGACAAGGGCGCGTCGCTGGACCCCGACGCCCCGTGCCTGGTGTGCGACGGCGTGGTGTCCACTTACGCGCAGGTGCGTGCGCTCAGCGATCGGGTCGCCGCGGCGCTGGCCGCCCGCGAGGTGGCGCCCGGTGACAAGGTCGCGATCCTGTCCGCCAATGACCCGACGGCATTCACCTGCGTATTCGGGATCAGTCGCGCGGGGGCCGTGTGGTGTCCGATCAATCCGCGCAACGCGGCGAACGAGACGCGTGAACTCCTGGACCTGTCCGATTGCTCGGTGCTGCTGTTCCAGGAATCCTTTGCACCGCTGGTGAATTCGATCCGCACCGCGCTGCCGGGGTTGACCACGCTGGTGTGCTTGGACGGCGCGCCCGAGTGGGCGCTGAGCTGGGACGAGTTTCTCGGCGCGGGGGCCGGTCCGGTCGACCGGCACGCGCCCGGCGATCTCGCCTTGATCGCGGGCACCGGCGGCACCACCGGGCGGCCCAAGGGGGTGATGCTCACCGGCGCCAATATCGAGGCGATGACCGCGATCACGCTGATGAGTTATCCCTGGCCCGTCGCGGACGCGCGCCCGACCTACCTGGCATTGGCCCCGCTCACCCACGCCGCCGGTGTGCTCTGCTTCCCGGTGCTGTGCCGCGGCGGATCCATCGTCATCATGCGCAGGCCCGATGTGGAGGAATTCCTGGACAATCTCGAAATCCACCGTGTCACACACACTTTCCTGCCGCCCACGCTGATCTACATGGTGCTGGACCATCCCTCGCTCGACCGGCGGGACCTGTCCCGCCTGCAATGCTTCTGGTACGGGGCCGCGCCGATGTCGACCTCCCGGCTGGAGGAGGCGCTCACCCGAATCGGCCCGGTCATGGCCCAGCTGTTCGGCCAGACCGAAGCCCCGATGATGATCTCCACCATGTCCCCGGCCGATCACTTCGCCGTGGACGGTTCGATCGCCCGCGCGCGGCTGTCCTCGGCCGGGCGGCCGTCGCCGCTGGTCACGGTCGCCATCATGGCAGAGGACGGGCGGCTGCTGGACCGAGACGAACGCGGCGAGATCGTGATTCGCGGGTCGCTGGTCATGCGGGGCTACTACGGCAACGAGCCCGCGACCGCGGAGGCGTCGGCGCGGGGCTGGCACCACACCGGAGACATCGGCTACCTCGACCGGGACGGCTACCTGTTCATCGTCGACCGCGCCAAGGACATGGTGATCACCGGCGGATTCAACGTGTACTCCACCGAGGTCGAGCAGGCGATCATGGCGCATCCGGCGGTGGCGGACTGCGCGGTGGTCGGACTGCCGGACGACAAATGGGGCGAGCGGCTGACAGCGGTGCTCGAGGTCCGTCCCGGCGCCCGGGTCGATACCCGGGAACTGATCTCCTTCGTCAAGGAGCGCCTGGGCAGCGTGAAAACGCCCAAGCAGATCGAGGTCTGGCGAACCCTGCCGCGCTCGAAGATCGGCAAGGTGCTCAAGACCGAGATCAAGAACCAGCTGCTCGACCTGCCCGGCTGACATCGCGCTCGGGCGGTGGCGCGGAAAGTGAACATGGAATACTTCATTCCGAAAGTCCCACGGCAACAATCGATCTTGTTGTAATCTCGCGCCAGCCCGGGCGGAAAACGCGCCCGGCTCGCCCTGGAGAGTACGCATGAAGATCACGAAGTACATTGCCGCCGTTGCCATGTCGGTCGCCGCGCTCGTTTCGATCAATACCGGTCAGGCGGGCGCCGCCTCGATCGGAGCGGTCCTGAATACGAATCAGGTTCTCAATCAGGGTGATTGGCTGCGCACTTCTTCCCAGAGCACCGCGGCCTTCGCGATTCTGCAGGGCGACGGCAACTTCTGCGTCTACAAGGGCACCGGGCCGGGCAACAACCTGGGCGGGGTCTGGTGCTCGGGGACCTCCGGGCACTCGCAGGTGTTCGCCGTCATGCAGGGCGACGGGAACTTCGTCATCTACAAGGGCACCGGCCCCGGCAACAACCAGGGCTACCTCTGGGGCACGGGAGCTCGCAGTGGCGCGTCCGGCTTCTACCTCCAGCTCAACGGCACCGGATTCGGCCACTCGAATCCGCAGCTGCAGGTGGTCGGGTTCCCGGCCAGCGGCTGGAACACCTGCTACTGGTCCAGCGACGGCAACTGCAACCTCGGCGGATAGCGGTACGCGACGGGTGTCACGGCGGCGCGCGCCGGACAACCCGGCGGCGCGCGCCCGGCGGCGTGGGCGGGCGGCGGCCCCGTAGGCTGGACCTATGGGTCGCTTGCTCGCCTTCCTGCTCATCGCCGCCGTCCTGGCCCTGGCCATCTGGTGGATATCCCGGGAGTGGTCGGGTGACGTCGACCGGCTGGCCCGGGCCAAGTCCGAGGTCCGCGGCTACCTCGATCGCACGGGCAGCGAACTCCTGCTCCTGGACCCCGACAACGACGCCGCCCTGAACGCAGTGACCGAGGCGGTCGACCACATGACCACCGCCCGTTCCCAACTGGCCGCCGCTACGAACCTCGGTCAGGTCCGCGTAGCGCGCGAGTCCGCCCGCGCCGGGCTCTATTTCATCCGCAAGGCCCGCGAGGCCATGGGCCTGGACCCCGGCCCGCCCATTCCGAGGTAAGTATTCGGCTATCCGCTGACCATTAATTCCGTCATTTCGGACAATTCGGTCATTTGTTGAAGAATGCCGAAGTCGCCCATATTGCGGATGTCACCATGGGGGTACGCTCACCGAACGATCAGGCATGCCTACCCTAATTTTGGCGGTGGGCGGACGACGAGAACGAGGTGGCGCAGGGATGGTGCTCGCGGCATCGACGCCTTCGGTGGCCACGCAGCTGTTCGGCAGCGGGCTGATCGGACTGCGGGAAGGGCTCGAGGCCGGGATCGTGGTAATGATCCTGGCGGCGTTCCTGGTCAAGTCCGACAGCCGGTCCAACCTGAAATGGTTGTGGCTCGGGGTGGGAGCCGCCGTCGCGATGGTGCTGGCGGTGTTCGCGGGTATTCACTACGGGACCTCGACCATCAGCGGTCTGGCCGCCGAGGCGGTGGCCGGCGTCGCGTCGTTGATCGCGGTCGTCATCGTCACCGGCATGGTGCTGTGGATGCGTGGCGCGGCCGCGCACCTGTCCGCCGATTTGCGCCGGGGGATGTCGCAGGCGGTGGAGTTGGGCGGGGTCGCCGTCGCGAGCCTGGCGTTCTTCGCGGTCGGGCGTGAGGGGCTCGAGACCGCGTTGCTGATGGTCGGGTATGCCGAGAACGCCTCCAACAGCAATTGGCCGCTACTGGGGCTGCTGCTCGGGATCCTGGTGGCGGTCGCGCTCACTGTCGCGTTGTATCTGGGTGCGGTCCGCATCAGTCTGACGAAGTTCTTCAGGTACACCGGTGCGCTGCTGGTGGTCGTGGCGGCGGGCATCCTGGCCTACGGGATCCGGGCGTTGCAGACGGTCGGCTGGCTGCCCGGCATCGACGATCTCGCCTTCGATGTCAGCGCGCACTACGACCAGTCCTCTTGGTATGGAACGACACTGGCGGGTCTGTTCAATCTGCGCCCGGATCCGACGGTGCTGCAGGTGATCGCCTGGGTGCTGTACCTGGTCGTGGTGCTGACGTTGTTCCTGCGTGTGCGGCGTCCCGAAACTTCCCCGTCCTCGGCTGCGGTGGATCAGACTCCGGCTTCGCGAGAGCCGGAACCGAAAGGAAAACAGTGAAACCGAACCTGTCGAGGCGTGCCCTGGCCGCCGCCGGACTGCTGCTGGCCGCGCCGCTGGCGATCACCGCGTGCACCGCCAAATCCGATGGCAGCGGGGATATCTCCGTCACGTCCACCGAATCCGCGTGTGAACTCAGCTCCACCAGCGCTTCGACCGGCACGGTGAAATTCAGCATCACCAACAACGGTTCGAAGGTGACCGAGTTCTACGTCTTCGGCAAGAACAACCGTGTGCTGGGCGAGATCGAGAACATCGGCCCCGGGGTCACCGGCAAGCTCGTCGTGGATATCACCGAGCCTGGCACCTACGAGACCGCGTGCAAACCGGGCATGGTGGGCAACGGCATTCGCGGCAAGCTCGAGGTCACCGGCGAGCAGAAGGCCAAGACCGACGTCCCGGCCGACGTCGAACAGGCCAAGGCCAGGTACCTGGACTATGTGCGCGGTCAGCTCGATGGTTTGGTCGCGCAGACCACGACGTTCGTGGCCGCGGTGAAGTCCGGTGATACCGCTGCGGCCAAGGCGCAGTTCGGGTTGACCCGCACCTTCTACGAGCGGGTCGAGCCGGTCGCGGAATCGTTCGCGGACCTGGATCCGGCGATCGATATGCGCTGGGACGACACCGAGGACGGCAAGCAGCCCTTCACCGGGTTCCACCGGATCGAGCGGTTCCTGTGGCCGCCGCAGCAGTCCCAGGTCGGCGAGGACGGCGACGACATCAGCCAAGCGGACCTGGACAATTCGAAGAAGGACACCGCCGCACAGGTCAACACCGAGGCCGATGCCCTTTTGGCCAATGTCACCGCGCTGCGCGACGAGGTGCGCAAGGACGACTTCTCGTTCGAGACCCAGTCGTTCGTCAAGGGCGCGCAGGCGCTGGTCGACGAGATCGCCGCGACCAAGGTCGGCGGCGAGGAGGACCGGTACTCGCGCACCGATCTGTGGGACTTCGCGGCCAACATCGACGGTTCGGAAACCCTGATCGCGGAGTTGCAGCCGATGATCGCGGCGAAGAACCCGGCGTTGATGGACAAGATCACCAGCCAGTTCAAGGCCGTCCGCGAGGCCATCAATGCCTACCGCGAAGGCGACGGCTACATCTCGTACGACAAGGTCACCGCACCGCAACGCAAGGATCTGTCCGACAAGATCGACGCCCTGTCGGCGACCCTGAGCCAGGTCCCGGACCTGGTTCTCGGACAGTAGTTTCCGAGCACACACACAGGAAAGAAATCCCATGACCGAGCGACCCGCAGCCGAGTCCGGAAACCCGCGCCGACCCGGGGTCTCCCGGCGTCTGCTGCTGGGCGGCGCGGCTGCGGGCGCCGGGGTGGTGGCCGGCGCGGCGATCAGCAGCGCCGCGCACCAGGCGCCCGCCGACCCGAACGATCGGGTGGTGGCCTTCCGTGGTGAGCGGCAGGCCGGGATCGTCACCGCCGTGCAGGACCGCCTGCACTTCGCGGCGTTCGACGTCATCACCGATTCGCGCGCCGAACTCATGGACCTGCTCCAACGCTGGACCCTGGCCGCTGAACGCATGACCCGCGGCCTCGAAACCGTCGACGGCGGCGCGGTCGGTCACGGCACCCACCTGCCCCCGCCCGACACCGGCGAAGCACTCGGACTATCGCCCGCCGCACTGACCTTGACCATCGGCTTCGGACCCGGCCTGTTCGGCGCGAGCCCCACCGCACCCACACGCGGAGACCGCTTCGGCCTCGCCAAACACCGCCCCGCCGCGCTCGAGAACCTGCCGACTTTCGCCAAGGACGCCATCGAAACCTCCCGCAGCCACGGCGACATCTGCGTCCAAGCCTGCTCCGACGACCCCCAGGTCGCCGTCCACGCCATCCGCAACCTCGCCCGCATGGGCTTCGGCATCGTCAGCGTCCGCTGGTCCCAACTCGGCTTCGGCCGCACCTCCAGCACCACCCGCGGCCAAGCCACACCCCGGAACATGTTCGGGTTCAAAGACGGCACCCGCAACCTCACCGCCGAACAAACCGACCTCCTCGACAAATTCGTATGGGTCGCACCCGAAGACAACCCCACCGACGCTCAATGGCTCACCGGCGGAAGCTACCTCGTGGCCCGGCGCATCCGCATGGACATCGAAGCCTGGGACCGCGCCGCACTCGGCGAACAAGAACAAATCGTCGGCCGCAGCAAAGGCGAAGGCGCACCACTCGGTCAGACCGCCGAGTTCGACGACCCCGACTTCCTCATCACCTCCGGCCGCCAACCCATCATCGCCGCCGATTCCCATGTCCGCCTCGCCCACCCGGACAACCTCGGCGGCATCCAACTACTGCGCCGCGGCTACAACTTCACCGACGGCTCCGACGGCTTCGGCCACCTCGACGCCGGCCTGTTCTTCCTCGCCTACTGCCGCAACCCCCACACCCAATTCGTCCCCATGCAACACGCCCTGTCCACCAAGGACGCCATGATGGAATACCTCACCCACACCGGCACCGCCCTCTACGCCTGCCCACCCGGCCTCGAAGCCGGACAATGGTGGGGCCAACGCCTCTTCGAAGCATGACCGCCGAGTGAGCTGAATTCGCCTGCCGCATTTCTGAAACCTGTTACCGTTCTCGCGGCAGGAAGGGGTGCGGCATGGGGAAATCCAGCGGAACCGGCCGTTCGGCAACGGTGTTCGACGTCATGAAGGGCCGTGCGGGCCGCGGGGTGCTGGCGATGGCCGTGGCGTGCGCCGCCGGCCTCGCCACCGCACAGACCGCCCATTCGACTCCCAATACCGCGGACGGATTCTATGCGCCGCCAACCGGATACGCCGAGACCGAGCCGGGCACCGTTCTGCGCTCACGGCCGATAGCGGCCAGCTTCTTCCAGGCGCTGCCGATGGCGGTCGACGCCTGGCAGGTGCTGTACCGCACCACCGATTCCACCGGCGCCCCCTACAGCGCGGTCACCACGGTGCTGAAGCCGCGGCAGGGCAACGGGACCATCCTGTCCTTCCAGAACATGACCGATGCCATTGCGCCGCAGTGCATGCCGTCGCAGGCCCTGCAGCAGGGGCAGGTGCCGTGGCTCGACTTCGGTGAGAGTCAGCCGATCGAACTGACCACGATGGCGAACGAGTCCCCGCTGGTGGCCGCCGCGCTCGCGAAGGGCTGGACGGTGTCGGTCCCGGACTACGGCGGCGTCGACAATCACTTCCTGGCCCCGAAGGAGCCCGGCTACGTCATTCTCGACGGCATCCGCGCGGTCCGGAATCTCGACCCGGCCGCCGCGCCCGCCGATTCGAAAGTATTGATGTGGGGCTACTCCGGCGGCGGTATCGCCACCGGCTGGGCCGCCCAGGAACAGCCTTCCTACGCGCCCGAACTCGACGTCGCGGCGGCTGCCCTCGGCGCGCCCGTCGGAGACTTCGAGGCCGGAATCCGTTCTGCCAACGGCACACTCGTGGGCGGGGCGCTGATCCCCGTCGCGCTGATGGGGATGCGGCAGAATTCCCCGGAGCTGGCCGCGGCGCTCGACCGGTACCTGACCCCGGCCGGCCGGCAGAAGATCGACGACGCCACGACCGCCTGCACACCGCAGAATCTACTGTCCAACATCGGTTTCGACGCGGCGCGCCACCTGACCGTGCCGCTGAGCGAGGTGCTCGCCGACCCGGTGATCCAGGCGGCCGTGCAGGAATCCGAACTCGGCCACACCGCGCCCACCGCACCGCTGTACGTCTACAACGCCATCGCCGACGAGATCAGCACCATCGCCGGGGCCGACACCCTCGTGGCCGGGTACTGCGACAGCGGTGTCCCGGTGACCTATCGGCGCGAACAACTCCCCATGCCGCTGTCCGGCCACACCCTCGAATGGGCGCTGGGCGCACCGGGCGCGCTGGCCTGGTTGCAACAGCAGGCCGACGCCGCCGCCGAACCGACCGGGTGCGACATCGCCTCGGTCCCCGCGACGATCACCGATCCCGCGGCGCTCGGCGCCTTGACGTCGGGCATCATCACCGGCTCGGTCCTGGGGCTGTTCGGTCTCTGACAACCCGCCGCACGGTCATCGACCGTGCACTGTGCACGAATCGATTTCGGTGTGGCGGGCGGTGCGACAGTTCTCGGAGTTCGGCGGCCGGAGTCCTTGACTCCGGCGCTCGCGCGGTTCGATGATGACGCCGGGAATTGGCGTTGACAAGGGGACCGCGATGACCAATTGGCTACTGCTGCGGGGGCTCACCCGCGATCAACGGCACTGGGGGCAGTTTCACCACGAGCTGGCGGCGCGTCTCGGCGTGCGCGTCGTGACGATCGATCCGCCGGGCTTCGGAACGCGGAACGGGCACGTATCGCCCCGCTCGATCGCCGCCATCACCGACGATATCCGGGCGCGGTTCGAACCCGGGGACGAGCGCTGGTCGCTGCTGGGGATTTCACTCGGCGGCATGATGGCCATGGACTGGGTTGCCCGCTACCCGGCGGAGTTCGAGCGCTGCGCGGTGGTCAATACCGCCGCGCCCGCGCTGGTTCGGCCACACCAGATGGGCGGCGGCCTGGTCTCGCTGGTGGCGGGCAAGCAGTTTCGCTCACTCGATGCTCACGAGGCCGCCGCGCTGGCGCTGAGCAGCAATCGCCCCGCGGACGAACTGACGGAACTGGCGGCGACGTGGGCGCGGTACCAGCGGGAAGCCGCACCCGTCAGCGCCAGCGCTCTCGGACAGGTCGCCGCGGCGGTGACCTTCCGCCTGCCCGCTCGGATACCGGTTCCGCTACTGGTGCTCACCTCCGCGGGCGATCGCCTGATCGACCATCGGATCTCACGGCGGCTCGCGGCCCGGTTCGACGCGCCCCTGCGGGTGCACCCCGACGCGGGCCACGACCTGCCGCTCGACGACGGCGCGTGGGTGTGCGAGCGGATCGCCGAGTGGCTCGGGCCGGTGGACTAGGCGGCTCTTCCCGCGAAAGGCCCCGGCCCGCATCACCGGGTCGACAGCCGAGCTTCATCCGTTGCGGGTGATGCGACGGACCGACGCCGCGCGGTGAACTGCAAGGCAACCCCAATCGCGATGAAAGGTTGCCCATGACCGGCGTCGAGCAGGATCGCTATGAATTCCGGGACGGATTCCCCGAGACGGACGCCGTCGGGCGGGCCTGGGCCGATGTGGATTTCCAGCGGGCGGTGACGGCCTATCGGTTCTGGTATCCGACGGTGTCGCTCGAAGGCATTCTCAACGGCAATCGGGAAGTCGGGTTGACCGACGGCAAGGCGATCGGGATCGTGGCTGCCGGGCCGCGACAGGTCGGGTTCACCCTCAACTCCGATACCCCGTACGGGTCGGCCGCCCTGGACCTGCGGGACGGGCCGATGGTGGTCGAGCTGCCCGCCGGGGCCTACATCGGGCTGCTCGACGATCACCATCAGCGATGGATCACCGATATGGGCATACCCGGGCCGGACGGCGGGAAGGGGGGAACCTATGTCGTGACCCCGCCGGGGTATGACCGCGACGTCGAACTGGACGCGCACGTGGTGAACTCCGGTTCGTTCACGGTGTTGCTCGCGCTGCGGTCGCTGCCGTTGCAGGGGGACCAGGACGCGGCGCTCGCGGCGTTGCGGGCCGTGCGGGTCTACCGGCTCGGCGCTCCCGAGCAGACCCTCGACTTCGTCGACACCACCGAACTCGACATGGACAACACCTGCCTGCGGTGGGAGGACGGACTCGAGTTCTGGCGAGTGCTGCATCGCGTTCTGTCCGACGAGCCGCTGGTCGCGGAGTTCACGCCAATGTACGGATTGCTCGCGGATCTGGGGATCGAGCGCGGCGGTGACTTCGCGCCCGATCGGGACACCGCCGCCCTGCTCGAGCGAGCGGCCCGCGCGGGCCGGGATCAGATGCTGGTCTCGGCGTTCGCCGGTCGGCGAGCGGATCGGATCGCGTGGGCGGACCGCGGCTGGGAGTGGGTCGGGCTCGTCGAGGACAACGGCGACTTCCGGACCGAATCCGGATTCGACCTCGACGCGCGCGAGCGCTGGTTCATTCAGGCGATCATCGCGTCCCCGGCGATGTTCCGCCGCCAGGTCGGCGGCGGCTCGCTGTACTGGCTCGGGGTCCGCGACAGCGCGGGTGACTTCCTCGACGGCGGCAACCACTACACCCTCGACATCCCACAACCGGTGCCCGCCAAGCTTTTCTGGTCGATCACCGTCTACGACGCCGCCACCCGCTCCCAGGTGCGGGCCGAACAGAACAGCGCCGCACTGCGTTCGCTGTTCGAGCTGCGCGATCTTCCCACCGACGAACCGCTTCGCCTGCATTTCGGTCCCACCTGCCCGCCGGGGGCCGAACAGCGCTGGCTGCAAACGGTTCCCGGCCACGGCTGGTTCGTGTACCTGCGCATATACGGCCCCGAGCAGGCCGCCTTCGACGGCAGTTGGAAGCCGGGCGACTTCGAACGTGCCTGAGCCCCGTGAGTAATGGTGCGGCATCGCGGTTCTACAGCCCGACCCCGGAATTCTTCGACAGGTCGTGGCAACCCACCGACATCACGGCGGTGAGCTGAACCGAGAAGCATCTATGGTCGTTGCATGCCGCGCGTGTTAGCTATGACATTGCTGATCCCCGCGATACTCGCCGCGTTCGTTGAGATCATCGGGGAGGCGCCGCCGGGTCGCGTCGGCGTCGATCTGGTGGGAGTGGCGGCCGGGACGTGGGCGTGTTCGAGTATCGCCCGCTCGGAGGTCCCGCTGCTCCGGCAGTCGCGAGTGCTCGTAGCCCTGGGAGTGCTGACCTCGGCCGTAGTCGCCGGGGCGGTTTGGCCCGGCCCGATTCCATGGGCGATCGCCTCGGTGTGGGTGGCGATCGTCACCGCCGGGGTCGCGGCGTCCCGTATTCGGAACGGTGGCGACGTGGCCGTGGTCGCGTGGCTCGTGCTGCTGGTGTTCGGGTCCGGCTACCGATTCGTGCTGCGCGGGCACGAGGACGAGGGCGTCGTGTCCATCGTCATGCTGCTCACGCTGGTATCGGTGTCGACGGGACTGCTGCTGCGGGCTCAGCGCCAGAGCCAGGAGGCGCAGCGGGCCGTAGTGCTCGCCGAGGCCCGCACCGAGATGGCCCGCGATCTGCACGACGTGATCGCGCACGAGGTCATCGGGATCGTGGTGCTGGCCACCGCCGCGCGAGCGCACGCGCACGGCGACTCGCGAAAGGCGCTGGAGCGCATCGAGAATTCGGGCAGGCGCGCGCTCGCCGACATTCGGGCGATGGTCGGGACGTTGCGGACCGGGGAGGCCCAGCACGGCACGTCCGATCCGGGCGACCTGGTCGAGCGGTTCCGCGACATGGTCGCCGCCGACGTGGTGGCCGAGTTGGACCCGGCCGTCCGCGCACCCGAGGTCGCCGAGACCGTGGTGCTGGTGGCGCATCGGGTGCTGGCCGAGTCGCTGAACAACATTCGCCGCCACGCCACCGACGCGACCCGCGTGGACATCCGCCTGCGCCTGATCTCACCGGAGACCGTCAGCCTGCAGATCGCCGACAACGGTTCGGGCGCCGCGGGATCGGTCGGCGGAGGCGGGCAGGGCCTGCCCGGACTGCACGAGCGGGTCGCCGAGGTCGGCGGCACGCTGTCCGCCCGGCGCGCCGCCACGGGCTGGGCGGTGGACGTCACCATGCCGGCCCGCGGAAGGGCGTACACCGCATGAGTATTCGCGTCATAGTCGCCGACGACCAGGAGATGGTCCGGTTCGGTTTCGCGATGATCATCGACGGCGACCCGGACATGGAGGTCGTGGCGCAGTGCCGGGACGGGGTGGAGGCGATAGAGGCCGTGCGGGCGCACGATCCCGACGTGGCGCTGCTGGACATTCGCATGCCCCGGCTGGACGGGCTCGAGGTGTGCCGGCGGGTATCCGGCCGCACGAACGTGGTCATGGTGACGACCTTCGACGATGACGAGTACGTCGACACCGCCCTCGCCAACGGCGCTCTCGGCTTTCTGCTCAAGGACTCCTCACCGGAACTGCTGCTGGCCGCCATTCGCGCCGCCGTCGCCGGGGACGCGCTGATCAGTCCGGAATTGACCACCCGCCTGCTCGCGCGGAGCCGGGCGGGCGGCGCGCGCCGAACGCCCCCGGAGCCGCTGGCCGCGGCGGTGGCCGAGCTGACGCCCCGGGAAAGGGAGATCGCCGCGCTGGTCGCGGTCGGTAGGAGCAACGGTGAGATCGCCGGGCAGGTGTTCGTCTCGCTCGGCACCGTGAAGAGCCATATCGCGAACCTGCAGCGCAGGCTGGGGGCGCGGAACCGGGTCGAGGTCGCCGCGCAGCTGTGGCGCGCGGGGTTCATGGACTAGCCGATCGGCTATCCGGTCCGGCCACTCGGCCGATGTGCGGGGATCCCCACCGGCAGCACGCTGGGAGCATGCGACGACTCGAGAGCCTCGATGTACTGCGTGGGTTCGCCCTGTGCGGAATCCTGTTCGCGAACGCGCCGGTGATGCTGCACCTGCTCGGCCCCCGGCCGGACGGCACGCCCGATCCGGTGTCGACGGCGTTGGACTACACCGTGAACTACCGTTTCTTCCCGCTGTTCGCGCTGATGTTCGGCATCGGCTTCGCCCTGATGTGGCGGTCGGTCGCCGCGACACTGGCCGCGCCCCGTCGCGCGCTGCTTCAGCGGCTGCTGATGCTGCTGGTGTTCGGCGTGCTGCATCAGCTGCTCCAGCCCGGCGAGGCGCTACTGCCGTACGCGATCGTCGGTGTGGTGCTGCTGCTCCCGGCGACCTTACTGCCGCCGCGGCGCATTCCGCTCGTGACCGGGGCCGCGGGAATCCTGCTGCTGGCGGGCGGGCTTGCCGTGAACGGGCAATTGCTCTTGGTGCCGGGGCTTTTCCTGCTCGGCTTCGCCGCGGGCTCGACCGCGCTGCCGCGGCGCGTCGAGGATGACCCGCGGATCGCGCTGTGGCCGCTGCTCGCCCTCGTGCCCGCGGTGATCGCCGGACTGCTTGCGCAACAGCGCAATCCGATGGGCGCCGCGCTGATCACCGGGTTGGCCATGGCGGCGATGTACGCCTGCCTGTTGCTCGCGGCCCTGGCGACGCCGTTGCGCCCCCTGCTGGTTCGGGTGTTCGCGCCATTGGGACGCACGGCCCTGACCAATTACATCGGGGCGAGCGTCATCCTGGTTCTGGTCTATCGGTTCGCCGCGGCACCCCTGGGGCTGAGCGCCGACAGCGCGCACTCCCGGCTGCGAATGGTGCTGCTGTGCGGGGTGATTCTGCTCGTGCAGAACATGGTCGCAACGTGGTGGCTGGCGCGGTTCGGGCAGGGACCGCTGGAAAAGGTGTGGCGGGCGGTCACCTACTCGGGCTCGGCACCCCTGCCCGCCGGTGCGGCCCGGCATACCCGCCCGGCCGCGGTAGCCGGCTGACCGCCGGCAATTCCGAACCCCTACCGCGCGGTGAGATCACCGTCGGCGGTGGGGGATTCGTCGAAAGCCTGGGCGACCGACAGGCTGTCCTCGTACACGTGGTGCCGAGTGACGAGACCGTCTTCGATCGTCACGTGCAGCGCGAACCGGGAACGATAGGCGCGCCCGGTGGTGCGCGCGGTCTGGCGGATCTCGCCCATGATCACCGCGTCCGAGCCGTCCACGAGAATGCGTTCGATGACGGTGCCGGCCTGCTCGGGCACATGGTGGTCGCCGATCGCTCGGAAGTGCTCGGCGGCGTCGGCGCGGGTGGCGCGGTGCCGAATCCACGGGGTGGCGGTGCGGCCGTGCTCGGCCTCGGGCCAGTCCAGCTTCCAGTCGCTGAGCGGCGCGTAGAGGGCGGCGATGCCGTCCGGATCGCCCGCGCCGATGCGCCGCAGCAGTTCCTCGACGACGGTGCGGGTGGTGTCGGTTGCGATCTTGTTCATGCCGACCAGAGTGCCCGGGCGTGCGAACGGTGTCGATTACCCGGGAGGTAACGGGTGCGCGGATGCGACGGCGGCGCGGGTGAGAACCGCTGTCGCGCTCACGCTTCGAAGAGCAGGTACAGCCCGGCGAAGGTGAAGCCGACCATCGTCAGCATCAGGGCGAGCTGGCCGGTGAGCCGGTGTGCGGGCGGGAGCAGCCGCAGGCAGCGGTCGTGGGCCGCGGTGACGCCGAGGATGTGCCCGGTGAGCACGGCCATGACCTTGATCGTGCCGAGCAGCGCCGGATTCGTCGAGAGCAGGTAGGCGGTGTCCCGATCGGCGAGACCGGCCAGATTCCAGCCGCGGTCGAAGGGATCGGCGAACAGGATGATCGTGGTCTGGCCCTTCTCCACCAGGAACGTGAGGTAGTGGGCGATCAGGTAGCCCGCGATGATCGGGGTGAGGCTGTGCGCGAGCCGGTTCGGAAGTTTCGCCCGGGCGGCGGGGGACAGGCCGCCGGTCGCGCGGGCCGCCAGCCAGAACGCGCCGCCGACCACGACGATGAAGCCCAGCAGGCCGAGCGTGGCCAGGCCGGTCGCCCGGAGTTGGGAGTGCTCTTCGGCTTTCACCAGCAGCGACCGCCACGACGGGAACATCGAGAAGCTGTCGAAAGCGGTGGAGCCCAGCAGGGTCGCCGCGACCGCGACCGAACCCGCGCGAGCGGGTGTGCCGGCCAGATTGGCCAGCGGTGACCGCAGGACCGGCTCGCCGGTATCGCGCCGGCCCAGGGGGCTGAGACGGCCGAGCAGGGAGCTGTACACCTCGATCGGATCGGCGCGTTCGGCCCAGACGGTGCCGAAGAGGAACAGCCCGAGGGTGGTCGTCGTCAGGTATGAGAGGAACCAGATCGTCACCGCGGCAACGGCTCCCGGATCCGGGTAGGCAAGTTCGAGCCAGACGAAGGAGAACAGGCCGGCGGCCGCGGGCCAGTGGCCCCAGCCCTCGCGGTAGGCCAACGGCCCGGTGCCGGTATCGGACCGGCGGATCAGGCGGTGGATCGCGCGGGCCGGGGACAGGATCTTCCAGACCGGGCCCAGCAGCAGCGAAGCCGCCATGACCCCGACCCACAGGAAGATGTAGAGCACGCCGGGGGCCGGGTTGCGGCCCGGGTCCGGCGAGCCGAAAAGCGCTATGGCCGTGACGACTACGGTGGCGACGACGCCGAGTGCGGCGAGTGCGTCGCGGAGTCGCGGTGCGTCGATCACCGCGCGCAGCCCGGCGGGCAGCAGTAGTCCCGGTGAACGCGGATCGAGCCGGGGCTGCTTCCACGCGAAGATCAGGATCGCGAAGGAGAACGTGAGCGCCCAGGCCGCGCCGACGAGCGCGTAGGACAGCGGTATCGGCAGGTCCGCGGCCCCGCCGATGCCGTGCGCGAGGACCGCCATCAGCGCACGAGCAGCGTGGCCACGGTCCGCCCGGCCTCGTGCAGTTCCAAATCGACCCGGCCCGGGACGTCGATGGTGAAGCGGAAGCGCTGCCCGGCCCCGGGGACGATCGCGAAGCTGTGCTCGGGGGTGCCGTGCACGTGCAGCTCGTCGCGGGCGTCGCTGTCGACCACGACCTCGATCGGGCCGCCCGCCTTCGCCTCCAGGACCGCGCCGGTGGGATCGACCGAGCCATCGGCGATGCGCACGGTGATGACGAGCGCGTTCGCCGGAGTCGCGGCGCTGGTCTCCGCGCTCGAAGGCGCACCGGCGGTGGGGTTTTCGCGGGCCGAGCAGCCTGCGGTGAGCAGGCAGCTCAGCGCCAGCAGCGCGAATCCGACTCGTGGCGCGGACAATTCAGTTCTCCTCATCGGGCTCGGGATGGTTGTGCTCGTCGTCGGGGCCCGCGCGGCGGTCGCGCACCGCGATGAACACGATGACGGCGACGATGAGCAGCGCCGGTGCGAAGGCCGGGATCGCCAGCAGGATCGAGTGATCCGCGAGGATCGCGATATCCCCGGAACCCGTCACGGCGCGGGCACCGCGGCGCGATCGGCCCGCAGGTAGCGGTCGTTGATCCGGGCCGCGCCCCAGGACAGCGCGGCGATCAGGGCCAGGCTGCACAGCAGGACCACCAGTCCGGCCGCGGTGAACAGCCAGGCCGGGTGATCGAAGGAGCGCTCGCGCTGCAGCACGGTGATCTCGGCGACGAAATCGCGGCGGAACGATTCCAGCGCGGGCACCTCCACCGCCCCGATGCCGGGATCGGCGGCCATGTAGATCGGCAGCGCGGTCTGCGTGCGCCCATCCTGTATGCGCAGCACCGTCTTCCATGAGCCGTGCACCGGGACGGGGCGGGTCGAGCGGTAGTGACCGGCGTCCACGCGCTCGAGCTGATCGACGACCAGACCGCGTCCGGGGCTGTCGCTGCCCACGCCGCCCTGCCAGGCCAGGATCTGAATCCACTCGGGATCCGTGCCGACCAGATCGACGGGATCGAGGCGGATGTCGGCGCGGACCATCCGGCCGCCGTCGGGGTCCGCGTCGGTCAGCGCGACGGTGGCCGAGGCGTTGTCCGGCAGCTCGGTGAGCAGGCCGTTCGTCGTGGCGGCCGCGGCGATCAGCACCGCCGCGATCACCAGGCCCCGGCGCACCGCGGGCCGGGGCAGCCGCTCGCCCCGCAGGACCAGCGCCAGCAGCGCGCCCACCACACCGCCGGCGATGCCGACCGGGATGGCCATCGCGAGCAGTTCCGGCCACATCGCGGCGGGCCAGGCGTCGACGAACATCGCCTTGATCCACAGGGATTCGAGCAGCAGACCCGCGGTCGCGATGCCCGCGCCGGCGAGCGCGCCCCACCAGATCGGCCGCTGCCGGGCCAGCGGCAGCAGCGCGCAGAGTTCCACGACCACGGCCGCGCCCAGGTAGAGCGGGAACACGTTGCGCGGCGCGTCGATGATGGGCCCGCCCACCAGCCACGCGACCACCCCGCGCACCGTTGCCGCGAAAGCCACCACCACGAGGGTGCTGAACGGGCCGAGGGTCAGGCGCGCCGCGATGAGCGCGATGGCGGCCGCGGCGACGATGAGCATGGGTTGCAGGACCAGCCGGAACTGCTCGACGCCGAAATCGAACTCGACCCCGAAGACCGACAGGCCGATCAGCAGGCCGCCGAACGCGAACGAGCGCACCAGCCAGCCGCCCTCGGGACGGCTGGGGTCGGGCCGGTTGCGGCGGCCCTCGTACTCCAGCAGCAGCACACCGACCAGCGACAGGCCGGCGCCGCCGATGAGCATCAGATGGGTTGGGCCCCAGAGGGTTACGTCCTGGCCGAACATGCGGTGCCAGATGTCGTCGAGCGGGAAGCCGATCAGCGCGTAGAGTCCGGCGCCCGCGATGAGGATGCCGCCGACCGGGGCGTACCAGGTGCGGGTGATGCGAACGGCGGCCACGCCTGGCTTCTCCTCCAGCGGCAGCACGATGGCCGTCATTCCGGCGGTGAACAGGAAGAACAGGCCGACGAGGATGAAATAGTGCGCCGGATTGGCCAGCGGGCCCTCGTCGCGGCCGTTGCCGATGTGCAGGCTGACATCCCAGATGAAGCCGAGCAGCGCGGTGAGGATCGTGGCCAGGAACAGCGCCACCGGCAGGGCGACCCAGCCGGGCCGGTTGAACAGCCGGCCCAGGCCGTCGGCGAGGCGTTGCAGCCAGGTGATGCGGCGGGTGCGGTGCAGATAGCCGACCCACAGCAGGATCAGGCCGATCACACCGGCCGAACCGGACATCAGCGCGACCTGATCCAAGGCCGCGCCACCGCCTTCGCCGCCCGCTTGGGCGAGCAGGGTGAGATTGTGCACGCCATCGGGCACGGCAGACCTCCATCACGAACAGGTAGTTACTGTTACGGACGGTAGCATGAAATTAGTGCACAGTGTTGCGCTTCATTTCGCGGGTTGATCATACCGCGATAGCAGGGCAACAGCTATTTTCAATGTTGTTGGTGTACAAGCGTGCACCGAAACGCTAGGGTTCGGCGACCGCCGGTCACGACAGGTTCCGACGACCGGCGCGGAAGGGCAGGCCAGGACAGATGAGCAGTTGCGTGCAGACCTCCAGTCTCGTTTTCGAATCCGAGGAAGCGGTAGCGCCGGGCGATCCGGGTGATCTCGCGGCCGACGTGCGGCGCGCGGGTATGGACCTGGCGTTGCAGGGACACCGCGGCGACGATGTCAGCGCGCGCATGGCCGAACTCGAACACTGCGCTCGGCAGTGGGCCCGGCTCGGCCTGGGTCTGGATCGACTCCAGCAGGCCGTGCACCAGGGCTATCGTGCGGGCTCCGATCGCGCGTACGCCGTTGCGCCGCTTACCGATACCGACGCGGCGATCGTCGCGGCACGGCGGCATCTGGATCTGCTGGAGGCGGTGCACGTCCGGCTCACCCGCGCCTACACCCGGCAGCTCCCGGCGCCCGTGGACTCGCATCAGGCGGCCGCTCGCAACGTCGCCGTCGCCCTGTTGCGCGGTGAGCTCGCGGGTCCCCTCGCCCGGCACAGCGGTATTCCGATCAGCGCCCGGTATCACCTGGTCGCCATCGGACTGCCGAGGTCGGCCGAGCGCGACGCCGCCGCGCCGGTGGTCGCCGCCCGCATCACCGCGGCGCTGACCAGCCGCTGCGGGGAGGGCGCGCTGTCCATTCTCGGCGCGGACGGCGGCACGTTGCTGATCCCGTACGAGGCGGTTCGCGAGGGTGAACTCCACGACCTGGTCGCGGATCTGGCGGCGCTGACGCCGAATCCGCCGACCGCGGTGGTGGTCGTGGCCGAACCGGCCGAGCTGCCCGACGCGGGGCGGCAGGCGCACGAGCTTCTCGAAACGGCCATGTCGCTGCGCATCGCGCCGGGGCTCTATCCGATCAGCGAGCTGGGCCTGTACTTCCAGCTCACCCGGCCCGGTCCGGCCCGGGATGTGTTGCACGCCCTGCTCGATCCGCTCGAGGATCACCCGGATCTGCTCCAGACCCTGGGCGCCTACGTGGACAACGACTTCAACCGCCGCCGCACCGCGGGCGAACTGCACGTGCACCCCAACACCCTCGACTACCGCCTCAAACGGGTGCATCGTATGACCGGCTGCGACCCCGCCACCGCCTCGGGACTCTGGCGACTGCGCTCGGCGATGGTGGTGCGCCGATACACCGGCCGCCGGTAGCGGGCCGGTGTCAGTGGGCGGTCTCGAGCCGGTGCAGGTTCAGCAGGTCGAGGCCGAACTCGTCGAATCGGGCCAGCACGCCGTGCATCTCGACCGCGCCCGAGACGGGGCCGCACAGCACCGTCGTTCCGGCGCTGTAGTTCGCCGTCCATTCCCCGGGCAACCGGTCGAGCGCGCCGCGATCCACCTCGCCGTTCACCGTGAACTGGTACCGGGTGAGGGCGACGGCCGGCGTCTCGGCGGGAAGGTGATCGCGCGCGTGTCCGGACACCGCGAGCTTCGGACGCCGGACATGCACGGGTGTGCGCCTTCTCGGGTGCCGGTCGGCCGGGCGCGGTGCACCGAATTCGGCCGAGCCGGTTGAAGGACGTCCTCCCGGGCGCTGAACTGCGTTGATGATCACGCATCTCTAGTGCCCGCATTTTCGGGAAGTATTCGTTCCGGAAAAGAAAGATCTGCGCGGGGCGGCGATCAGCGGTTGCGGTAGGCGGCCAGACCGCCCAGCTCCTCGTCGGCGATGTAGACCGAGCGCACGTTCAGCAGGGCTTCCTCGACGTGCGCGGGGCAGCCCCAGGCCGCGTCGCCCCACGAGTCCGCGACCTTGATTTCGGCTGCGGCGGAACAGCGTTCGGACCCGCCGAGCTGGCAGAGATCGGGGTGGGGGGCGTCGGCCTGGGCCTCGGCGGCGGCCTGGAGGCGTGTGGTCAGCTCGGTGGCGGCCAGCGCCCGCTGTTCGGCTTCGGCGCGCAACTGCTGTTCGGCGTGGATCGCTTCGGCCAGGGCGGCGCGGGCGGCCTCGGTCTGGGCTTCGGCGCGCGCCTTCGCGGTTTCGATGTGGTGGCGTTCGATGGCCAGGCTCGCGGTGTCGGCGAACAGGCGGGCCAGGGCCAGATCGACTTCGTCGGGGGTGCGCGGGGTGGGGTGGTACATGGCGAACGTGCCGAGCAGCGCGCCGTCGCGGGCCAGCAGCGGGGTGGACCAGCAGGCCGCCACCCCGGCGCGCTCGGCGAGTTCGCGGAACTCGTCCCAGAACGGGTCGGCGCCGATGTCGGTCACGATGACCGGGGTTCGGCGGTGCGCGGCCGTGCCGCAGGAGCCCACGCCCTCGCCCGTGGCGATGCCGTCGATGGCCCGGTTGTAGAAATCGGGCAGGCTCGGTGCGGCGCCGTGCCGCAGGTGCAGGCCGTCGGGATCGGCCAGCAGGACCGAGACCAGGATCGGCTCGGGCGCGAGATCCTCTATGCAGCGCGCCATTCCGTCGAGCACCTCGCTCAGCGGCGCGTCCCGGGCGATCTGCTCGACCAGGGCGCGCTGTTCGGCGAGCAGGCGCTGCGCCTGCTTGATCTGGGTGGTCTCCACCCCCAGCAGGCGGGTGCCGCTCACGCGGCCGTGTGCGTCGCGGCGCGGCTCGTAGGTGAAGTCGAAAGTGGCCGTGCGCGGCTGCCCGGACCGGCCGAGCGGGATGGCGAGGTCCCGGGCGGCCCCGGGTTCACCGGTGCGATAGACCCGGTCGAGGGCAGCGGACACCTGCGCTCCGGCCGGGCCGGGCAGCAGCTCCGCGGGTGTGGACCCCGTGCCCGAGGGTGCGCCCACCGTGGCGAGGAATCCCGCGTTCGCTTCCTCCAGCAGCTGTTCGGCGCCGGTGAACACGGCCAGGATGGCGGCGGACCGGCCGAACAGCGACCGCACATCGCCCTCCGGCACGGAATCGCCGGGCCGGGATTCTTCCGGGTGGGCGTCCGATTCCGCTGTCATCGACCGGCTCTCCTCATCGCTGTGCGCACACCGAACTGGTCGCAGGTTCGGAAGGCTATCGGGTGCCGGACCGCACGCACAACACGACGGGTGCGGGTGGTCGTCCGGGTACCGACAGCCGGGAGCGGGCGCCCATGATGGGCACCCGCTCCCGGGCCGAACGAGCGTCGGTGGACTACTGGTTCTGCTGATGTGCGCGCTGGCGCTGCTCGTCGATGGCGGCTTCGGCTCGCGCCTTCTCCGCCTCGGCCTCCTTCTGCGCGGCGGCGCGCTGGGATTCGCCCTTGTCCTGCTGGGCGTCGCCCTCCCGGCGCAGCTGGTCGTTACCGATCACCGCGCCGGCGACTTCCTTGACCTTGCCCTTGATCCCCTCGACGACCCCCGAAACAGCTTCCAGGGGACCGCTCTTGCGCTCGGACATCGTTCAACCTCCGAAATGTGCTGCGTTATCTGGACATTGGCGCAATACCCACTCGATGCCGGTCGAATCAGCGGGGTTGGGCCGACGTCCGGTTTCTCGTCAGGAGCGCCGGCCACGAAAACGGATGTGTTCGACGGTGATCCAGGCGAAACCGGCGGAGAACGCCGCGGCGATCACCGCGGACCGCATGACCGGCCAGCCACCGGATCCGGCGAGGGTCCAGGCCAGGGTCAGCACGCCGGCGAGCAGCAGCGCGAATCCGGGCCAGTTGACGCCGTCGAGCAGGGTGGGCGGGGTGCCTGCCTCGCCGGTCAGCGGTGCGGCCTCGGAAACGGTGGTGTCGGTCATCGGCGGGGCTCCTCGTGTTCGGTTCAGAAGGGCGATTGCCCCGATCTCTACCGGCGAAACAACCGGCCCCCACCTGCACGTATCCCTGCTGGACCGGGCCGCTCGGTTCCGGAGACGACCGCGGCCCGGGCCCTGGATCGCGGGCAACGCCCGTGATCATGCGTACACGCTATGGCGAGATCGCCTCGCCGTCCTCACCCGAAATGGGTGGACCGGCTGCCACTTTACAGGTGGCTAGACAGGTGTAAATATTGAGCGATGGACGCGGCGACGAGCACAGACGTAGGACGGCGAGCATTGCGCGGGCGAGCGGCCGAAACGGTCGAGCGGCTGCTCGACGCGGGCCTGGAAGTGCTGCGCGAGCAAGGATTCGAGCAGCTGTCGATGCGCGAGGTCTGCCGCCGCGCCGGGGTGACCCACGCGACCGCGTACGGCTACTTCTCCGCCAAGGAACATCTGGTCTCGGAGATCTACTGGCGGCGGGTGCGAGCATGGTGCGAGACCCCGCTCGCCGATGGCGCCCCGCTCGAGCGCCTGGACGCGGTCTTCGACGAGCTGGCCGCGCTCTCGGCCGCCGAACCCGAGCTGAGCGTCGCGGCCTCGGCGGCGGTGCTGAGCCGCGATCCCGATGTGGCGAAGGTGCGTACGCGTATCGGCGCGGCCATGAGCGCACGCACCCGCCGCGCGGCCGGTGACTGTCCCGCCGATGTGCTCACCGCCCTCGACATCGCGGTCAGCGGTGCGATGGTGCAGGCGGGCATGGGCTATTTCTCCTACCCGGAGATGGCGAATCGCCTCCGCTCGATCGCCCGACTGATGGTGCGCCCCTGAGTTTTTCGATCCATCGCCCGGTGCGGGCCACGAGCCCGCCCCGGCGCCCTGCTGTACCGAACCGCGCGGCGGTTCACCGAAATAGATGAGGACAACCCCATATGAGTTTCGATCGCGCCGAACTGGAATCGTTCTGGCAGAGCTGGTTGGAGATCAACCGGCGTGCCCAGGAGCTCGGCGACTGGTCGGTCATGGCCGACCACTACGAACCCGACGCGACCTACGGCTGGTCCTACTCGGCCACGGACCAGTTCATGGCCACCGGCCGGGACGAGATCCGGGATCTGGCCCTGGGTACCGAGATGCTGGGCTTCCAGGGCTGGGTATACCCCTACCAGACCGCGGTCATCGACGAGCAGAACGGCCAGGTCGTCGGCTTCTGGCGCCAGCGCAGCACTTTCACCGACCCCTCGGGCGCGCCCTATGAGATCCCCGGCCTGGGCTGCAGCTGGTTCCAGTACAGCGGCAACAACACCTGGTCCTGGCAGCGCGACATCTTCGACGCCGGCATCGCCGCCAAGACCGTCGGCCGAATGTACAAGGACCGCACCAACACCCCCGAACTCGATGCCCGCGTGAAAGCCGCGACCAGCGGTCCCCAGCCCGGTCACTACCCGGGCCTGGAACAGATGAGCAGCCCGCTGTGGCCGGTTCCGGCGGTCGAGCTGTGACCGGCGCGGGCGGCCCGCACTGGTCCCTCGACCGCGCCGGGGATCAGAGCGGGCGCGTCGCGGTGGTGACGGGCGCCAACACCGGCATCGGGCTGGAAATGGCGCGGGCCCTGGCGCATCGGGGCGCGACGGTCGTGCTGGCCTGCCGCAACGCCGAGCGTGCCGCCGCGGCCCGCGCGGACATCCGCACCGGCGCCGCGAACGCGAACGTGCACATCGAGGAACTCGACACCAGCGATCTCACCTCTGTCGCCTTGTGCGCCGGTCGATTACGCGAGCGCTGGCCGGTCATCGATCTGCTGATCAACAACGCCGGTGTCATGGCCAAACAGCACACCGTGACCGAGGAGGGCTTCGAACTCGACTTCGTGACGAACTTCCTCGGGCACTTCGCGCTGACCGGGCAGCTGCTGGACGCGCTGTCCGCGGCCCCCGCCGCCCGCATCGTGACCGTCAGCAGTCTGACCCACCGCCGTCGCAACGCGACCCTCGATTACGACGACCTGACCCTTGATCGCGGCTTCGACTCGGAGCTGGCCTATGCGCGTTCGAAGATGGCGTCGATGACGTTCATGATCGAACTCCAGCGGCGGCTCGCGGCCTCCGGCTCGCGCACGATCTCGCTGGCCGCGCACCCCGGCGGTGTGCGGACAGGCATTCTGCGCGAACAGAATCGCCTCGTTCAGCTCGTGTACAACCCTCGAATGACCTGGCTGACCGGATGGTTCACCCAGGGCACGGTCGAAGGCGCCGAGCCGATCCTGCGCGCGGCCCTCGATCCGGACGTCGAGGGCGGCGAGTTCTTCGGCCCCGGCGGGCGCTGGGAGCTCATCGGCGCGCCGGTTCCGGTCGAGATCTCGCGCCGCGCACTGGATCCGGAGGCCGGTACGCGGTTGTGGGCGGTTGCCGAGAAGCTCACCGGGGTCTGCTTCCCCGCGGCTTGACCGGAGCCACACCCGAACACCTGGCGTTTGCTGGGTGATCGGGTGTGTGCGGGAGCAGCTTTCGCGCGGCGGGGAACGGGCGGTTGTGTCATGCCCCCCTGACAGCGCACCGCCGCGCGACAGCTGTTGACTGCCTGTTTGCAGAAATAGTGAATTGCATACCTATTGGAATCCTTCAGCAAACGGTGGCAACGGGCCCGCGCGCGTGTGTAGCGTCTGCGCACGCCGAAACAACGGCGGCGTGAGAGAGGAAAAACCATGGCGGACATGGAAGTTGCGCTCAAGGACATGATGATGCTGGACGGCGCGCTCGGGGCGGCGGTCGTCGACTACAACAGTGGGATGCCGCTCGGGACGTTGGGAGGGTCGAAGAACTTGAACCTCGACCTCGCCGCGGCCGGGAACACCGAGGTGGTGCGGGCCAAGTTGCGCACCATCGAACAACTCGGTCTCAGCGAAGAGATCGAAGACGTCCTGATCACCCTCGGTAGCCAGTACCATCTCATTCGGCCGACCCGGGGTCGCAGGTCCAGGGGTTTGTTTCTCTATCTCGCACTCGACCGGACCCGCGGCAACCTCGCCCTCGCTCGGCATCGGCTGAAAGACATCGAGCAGGAGCTCGAAATCTGACATCACCTGCCGGAAGGGGTGGCCCCGGAATGCCATCGATGCAACGGCCGCTCTATCAGATGAAGGCCGAGTTCTTCAAAACCCTGGGGCACCCCGTTCGCATCCGCGTTCTCGAATTGCTCAGCCTCCGTGCGCATCCGGTCTCGGAGTTGCTGGAGGAGATCGACGTGGAGGCCGCGAACCTCTCCCAGCAACTCTCGGTGCTGCGCCGAGCGGGCCTGGTTCGCGCCAATCGGACCGGTCTGTCTGTTACCTACGAACTCACTTCCCCGCAGGTTGCCGAACTGCTCGCCGTGGCCCGCGCCATCCTCACCGGCGTGGTCGCGGGCCAGGTCGAAGCCCTGGGGTAGGACCCGCGGGCGGGGGGGGGGGGCGGGCGGGGGGCGGGGGGGCGGCCCCCGGGGGGCCCCCCGGGGGTGTGGCGGGGGGGGGGGGGGGGTGTTTGGGGGGGTGGGCGGGGGGGCGCGCGCGG